>JAGCFB010000033.1 GCA_017650345.1 Kiritimatiellia bacterium
AAGCACGGCTGCACGCTCGTCGGCGAGGGCGCCAACATGCCCTCCACGCCGGACGCGATCGCCGCGTTCGTCAAGGCGAAGATCATGTACTCGCCGGGCAAGGCCTCCAACGCCGGCGGCGTCGCGACTTCCGGACTCGAGATGTCCCAGAACTCCGAGCGCCTCAGCTGGACGCGCGAGGAGGTCGATTCCAAGCTCAAGGGCATCATGAAGTCCATCCACGACAACGCTTGGGACGCCGCCGCGAAGTACGGCCAGAAGGGCAACTACGTCATGGGCGCGAACATCGCCGGCTTCGTCAAGGTCGCCGACGCCATGGTCGCCCAAGGCGTCTGCTAAAAGACCCGGTCTATACAGGGTCGCCACCCCCGGGGGTTCATCAATCCCCGGGGGTTTCTCATGTCGATTTAAGGGACAAGATGAGACCGATTCCGCCATCGGACGGCATTGATTTTTCGGACCGAAAAGGCTATAATTCTCATAATGCTTTGGAGCGGTGCGGTCGCGTCCGCGCGCCCTCCATCGGTAATGATCCGAGGACGCCTTCTTAGGAGGTTGGGAATAATGCAATTCAAGCGCGTCTTTGCGGCCGCAGCGGCCGCGTTCATCGCCATGTGCGCCGGGGCGGCGAGCGTATCGCCGGAGGAGGCGAAGGCGGCCGCCGCAGCGTGGGCAAGCAACCGGGCCAACCTCCACGGCGAGGCGATCGGCTCGTCCGTCCTCGACGCGCGCGCCGTGCCGGGTCCGGACGGCGAGACTGCCTTCTACGTCGTCAGGATGTCCGGCGGCGGCGCGCTCGCGGTCTCCGCCGAGACGCGCATCCGGCCCGTGGTCGCGTTCACGCCGAGCGACGACATCTACGAGACGGACGACAACACGCTCTGGGCGATCCTTAACCGCGACCTCCCCATGCGCATGAAGGCGGTCGCCGCGCGCGACGTGAAGCGCGGCAACGCCGGCGCGGCGGCCATGACGGACGAGGAGTCCGAGTGGGCCGCGCTCCTCGCGGAGGGGAATTCCGCCAAGCTGTCCGGAACCGGACGCAAGTCCGTCCCCGACACGCGCGTCGAGCCGCTCCTCAAGTCTGCCTGGAGCCAAAGCAGGGCCAAGGGCGGATACTGCTTCAACTACTACACGCCCAACCACTACGTCTGCGGATGCGTCGCGACGGCGGCCTCGCAGGTCATGTTCCTCCACCGCTATCCGACGGCGGACATCCCGGCGACGAAGTTCGACTGCTCCGTGGACGGCGAGTACCGCCAGCTCGAGACGATCGCCGGGACGTTCGACTGGGGCAACATGGTGGGATATCCGATAACGGCGTCCTCCCTGTCCGAAACCCAGCGCCAGGCCATCGGAAAGCTGACGTACAACGTCGGCGTCGCCTGTGAGATGATGTACACGGCCGAGGGGTCCGGCTCGTTCACGGACAACGTCAGCGACGCCCTTGAGGGAATCTTCGGCTACGCGTCCGCCAAGTACTACTCCATCTACCGCGCGAACGACACGACGCGCAGGAACGGACTCCTCCCGAGCCTCGACTACGGACTCCCCGTGGTCGTCGGCGTCACGCAGCACGAGATCGTGGCGGACGGCTACGGCTTCAACGGTAACACGCTCTACGTCCACATGGACATGGGCTGGGCCGGGCAGTGCAACGCATGGTATTCGCTGCCGAGCTTCACGACGGACGACGACGACTTCTTCGTGGTCGAGGACATCGTTTACAACATCAGCCCCAAGGAGTCCGGCGAGATATTCAGCGGACGCGTCCTCGACCGCAAGGGCAACCCCGTCAAGGGCGTGACGGTCTCCGCGTACGACGCAGACGACGCCCTAGTCGCGATGAAGACCACCGACAAGAACGGCATGTACGCGTTTCTCGTCCCGTCGTCCGCGACCTACACCGTCAAGGCGGTGAGCGGCGTCAAGGAAGGCTCGCGCACCGTCATGGTCGGACGCAGCCGCAGCAACTACGAGATCGGCGACAGGTGGGGGATCGACATCACGCTCACGGGCGACATCGGCAACCACACCGTGACCTTCGATGCGAACGGCGGAGAGGGGACGATGGAACCGCAGGTCTTCGAGGAGGACGACAGCCAGGAGCTCGAGGCGAACGCCTTCACGCGCGAGGGATACACCTTCACGGGATGGTCCGACACGCCGGACGGCGAGGTCGTCTATGCGGACGGCGAGGTCGTCTCCTTCGTGGTCGATACTACGCTCTACGCCGTCTGGGGTGTCAACACCTACACCGTCTCCTACAGGTGCGGCAGCTTCGGAACGGGCGCCTCCGCCAACGACGTCAAGACGCACGGCGTCGATCTGGAGATCCGCGGCGCGCTCTTCTCGCGCAACTGCTACGACCAGACGGGCTGGGCGACGGAGGACGGCGGCGACCTCGCCTACGACTTCGGCGCGACGTACACCGAGAACGCGAACGTGACGCTCTATCCCGTCTGGACGCCGAATCCCGAGAACACGTGCTACGTCACCTTCGACGCGAACGGCGGCGAGGGGACCATGGAGCCGGAGGAGTACGTCGGCGACGAGACCAAGCCGCTCACCCTAAACCTCTTCGAGCGCACCGGATTCCTCTTCCTCGGGTGGAGCGGAACTCCCGACGGACCCGTCACGCTGACCGACGGCGCCGCGATCTCCCTCGACGCATCCGTCACGCTCTACGCCGTCTGGAAGCCGTTGTCCTTCAAGGTCACATACTACCGCGGCAAGAAGGGCATCGGCTACGTCAAGTACATCTCCTACAAGGACTACGGAACGCCCCTGGAGCTGAAGGACGCCGTGTTCACCAGGACTGGCTACACGCAGACCGGCTGGGCGACCGAGGACGGCGGAGAGGCGGTTTACGAGCTTGGCGGATCGTACGAGGACGAGTCTGACGCGGACCTCTATCCCGCATGGACGAAGAAGGAGCCTCCGGCTCCGGAGCCCGAGCCGGAGCCCGGCGACGGCGACGACGATCCAGAACCGACGCCGACGCCCACCCCGACGCCGACGCCTGGCGACGACGATCCGACTGTCGATCCCTCCGATCCGACGGTCGATCCCACCGATCCGACGGTCGATCCCACCGATCCCGAGGGCGGCGAAGCCGTCGATCGCTGGCTCTACGAGTCCGTCACGGGCGCCGCGCCCAACGCGATGTGCGAGTACAACGGATATCTCTTCGACAGGACGAACGTCGTCGCTGGCACGATCAAGGTCAAGGTCGGCAAGCCTAACGCAAAGACGTCCCTTTCTTTGGTTAGGGCGACCGTCATCCTCGCGTCTGGCAAGAGGATCAACATCAAGTCCGCGGCCGCCGGCAAGGCGCGCATCGCGTCCGACGGACCTACCGCCGTGACGTTCTCCGGCGACGAGGACTGCGAGGTATTGTTCGGGTCAGACGCGCTCTTCGGTACGTACGGCGAGTTCGAGATAAGGGGCGCGCGCAACTTCTTCGCGTCCAAGAGCAAGAGCGAGAAGTCCGCTGCCGCCGCGACCATCGCGCCGTGGACCGGCTCGATGAACGTCGTCGGACGTTTTGGCGCGCTGTCCGTCAAGATCTCCAACAAGGGCAAGGCGCAGGTCTCCGGCGTCCTTGCGAACGGCGTCAGGGAGTCCTACGCCGGACTCGTCCTTGTCGGCGAGGAGTGGATGTGCGTCCCGGTGGCGTCGGCTAAGTCCGGGCTCCAGTACATCCTGTGGCTTCCGCGCACGTCCGGGGGCGAGGTGGCGGTGGTCGGACTCGGCAGGGACGCCGTGGCCGGCAAGGCGGCTGCGTCGCTCGCGTCCAGCTCGATGTTCCGCATCGACACCGAGGACGAGATATGGTCGCTTCTCCCGGGCAAGGTCATCGACGACGTGCTTCCCAACGGCGTGTCCGTCAGGCAGAAGGACAAGAAGTGGATAACGCCTACGACGGGGAAGGTCGCGTACCTGCCCGGCACGACCACCATCGACCGCAGCCAGGCGCTGGACAACCCGTCCGGTCTCCGGCTTACCTACAAGTCCGGCCCCGGTACGTTCTCGGGTTCCTTCACGGTCTATTACGACGTGGACGGCACCATCAAGAAGGTGCGCGCGGCGGTCTCCGGCGTCCTCGTCGGCGACAGGGGATACGGAACCGCGACGGTGAAGCGCGTCGGCACCATACCTGTCGAGATCAGGTAGCCTCGTCAGACGAAAGGGAAAGGACGCTTGACATGGATATGGCTTTCTTCGACAAGGCGGCCGGATACCTGCCCGACGTCTGCTTCGAGCGTCCGCCGGACCTCGGCATCCTGCTCGGAAGCGGCTGGGGCGAGGCGCTGACCGCCGACAGGACGATACTGCGGATACCGTACGGCGACATACCAGGGCTCGGGGCCTCGACGGTTCCCGGCCACGCCGGGGAGTTCGTCTTCTACGAGCGCTGCGGCAAGCTGATCGCCGCGTGGTGCGGACGACGCCACTACTACGAGGGCGTCGGCTGGGAGCCGGTCGTGCTTCCGGTGGAGATACTGCGCCGCATGGGGTGCGGACAGGTCCTGCTCACCAACGCGTCCGGCGGTATCAACCCCGCGCTGAGGCCAGGCGACTTCGTCATCATCCGCGACCACATAAACGTCGTCGGCGCGAATCCGCTCATCGGACCCCACAACGAGGTCTGGGGCGCGCGCTTCCCCGACATGACGGAGGTTTACGCGAAGCACCTGGCGGAGCTCCTCCACGCGAGCGCCAACAGGCTCGATCTGCGCGTCATGGACGGCGTTTACGCCTACACTTCGGGTCCGTGCTACGAGACTCCCGCCGAGATACACGCCTACAAGGCGCAGGGCGCGGACGTCGTCGGGATGTCCACTGTCCCGGAGGCCGTCTTCGCGAAGGCGTGCGGGATCAAGGTTGCCGGACTCTCCCTCGTCTCGAACCTCGCGGCGGGCATCTCCAGGCGTCCGCTGAACCATGAGGAGGTCGTCTCCGCCGGAGCGGCCGCCAAGCCGATCATGCGTGATTTCATAGACGACTTCGTCGGCCGGCTGTGACGTTCGATCCCGAGATCGACTTCTTCGTGGCCACGCTTCGGTTCGGGCGCGAGCTGTCCGAGAACACCTGCGCCGCGTACGCGCGCGACCTGACGCGCTTCGGACGCTGGCTGGAGGGGCGCGGACGCCGCTCGCTGGCGGACGTGACGCGATTGGACATAGACGACTTCCTCGCGTCCGAGCTGGAAGCCGGCATGTCGTCCGCGACGCGCTGCCGCCGCACCGCCGCGATCCGCACCTTCTTCTCGCACCTCAGGGAGCGGCGCGTCGTGCCGTCCGACCCGACGGAGTTGCTGGACGTTCCGAAGAAGGCCCTCGTCCTGCCGCGCGTCCTGTCCGAGCAGGAGACCTTCGCGATGCTGGACGCCATAGACGGAAAGGATCCGCGAAGCCTCCGCGACCGCGCGATGCTGGAGCTGATGTACGGATGCGGACTCCGCGTCTCGGAGGTCTGCTCCCTGCGGCTCGACGACTTCGTCGCGGAAGGGGAGCTTGTAAGGATACTCGGCAAGGGGTCCAAGGAGCGCGTCGTGCCGGTCGGGCCGGCCGCGGGGCGGACGCTCGTCGCGTACGTGGAATCGGGACGCATCTCCTTCGCGCGCGACCTGGAGGAGCGGCACGTGTTCCTCACCCGCCTCGGCAGGCCGTTCACGCGGCAGGGCGTCTTCAAGATCATAAAGGAGCGCGCGGCGTCCGTCGGGATCGCGTCCGAGCGCGTCTCTCCGCACGTCCTGCGGCACTGCTTCGCCTCGCACATGCTCCAGCACGGGGCGGACATACGGGCGATACAGGAGATGCTCGGACACGCCGACATCGGCACCACGCAGGTCTATACGCACGTTGACGTGGCGCGCTTCGGCGAAATACACAGGTTGCACCATCCGCGCGCGCGCCGCGACCAGGTGCGGGCGGAAGAGCCATTTCACGATACGGAGAAAGGAAAACAGCAGTGAACATCCGTCTGCAACGTAAGTTGATTCTGTCCGTCGCCTTCGCGGCGTACGCGGTCTGCGCCGCGGCGTCCGCGCCGCGCAACATAATCCTTTTCATAGGCGACGGGATGAGCGTCCCGCAACGCATGGTGGCGGACGAGTTCGCGCGCAAGACGGGGGGAGGTCCGCTCGCGATGAACCTGCTCCCCAACCAGGCCATGACGCGCACCTGCTCCGCGTCGTCGCTCGTCACGGACTCCGCGGCAGCCGCGACGGCGATCGCGTGCGGGGTCAAGACGTTCAACGGAGGCGTGGGCGTGGACGAGAGGGGGATGCGCGCCGAGAGCTGCGCGGAGGCCGCCAAGAGGTCCGGACGCCGCGTCGGCATCGTCACGAGCGTCACGATCAACCACGCGACGCCGGCCGGCTTCTACGCGCACCGTCCCAGCCGGGCGCAGCTCTACGACATCGGACTCGACCTCGTGCGGAGCGGCTTCGACCTTTTCCTCGGAGGCGGACTTGCGGGCGCGAACGAGAAGTCCGAGCGCACCGAGGACGTCGGCGACCTCTACGAATACGCGGCGACGAACGGCTACGTCGTCGCGGAGGGACGGAAGGGCTTCGACGACCTCCTGAAGCTCGGACGCGACGGCGGGAAGGTCTGGTGGCGCGCCGGCGAGGAGGCGCTTCCGTATGCGATCGACGCGTCCGGCCGCGATTCACCGCGCCTGCCGGAGCTGACGCGCTACGCGCTGGACAGGCTCGGGGACGGATTCTTCCTCATGGTCGAGGGCGGACGCATCGACTGGGCGGGGCACGCGAACGAGGCGGCGACCAACCTGCGCGACCTCCTCGAGCTGGACGACGCGGTGAAGGTCGCGATGGATTTCCGCGCGGACCATCCCGGCACGCTTATCATCGTGACGGGGGACCACGAGACCGGCGGGATGAGCATGGGATTCGCGGGGACGGGCTACGCCTTCTTCATGGAGCGGCTCGCCAACCAGAAATGCTCGACGGAGACCTTCCAGAAGCGCTACCACGAGCTGAAGGCCAAGGAGGGGACGACGTTCGACGACGTGGCCAGGCTGATCGAGGAGTGCTACGGACTCAAGTTCGGCGCTCCCGCGGACGATCCGATGGCGCTGGACGCCGAGGACGTCGAAAGCCTGAAGCGCCACTACGCGTCCGGCGGACTTTCCGACAAGGTTCGCCGCCTCATGCAGGGCAAGGCGGGCGTGGGCTGGACGAGCGGCTCGCACACGGGGCTGCCCGTCCTTACGACGGCGGTCGGTCCCGGCGCCGAGATGTTCAACGGACTTCTCGACAACACCGACATTTCCAAGAGGATCAAGAGCTTCTGCGAATGAAGGGCGCGCGCATAGTCTCCGTCGCTGTCTTCGCGGCCGCGCTCGCGGCGGTCGCGCTGTCCGTGTTCGACGCCGGTGGCCCGTCGGGCGCAACCGGCGGAAGGGGCTTCCGTGCGCGCGTCGTGGCGACGGACGACAGCGACCTAACTACGCTTGGGTTCGTCCGCTACGGAACGCAGACGATGGAGGTGGAGCTGCCGGACGCCTCGCGCCGGCGCGCGGCGAACGTGATGCGCGGACAGATGGAGCTCGATTCCTTCTGCAGACCGGGCGACAGCGTGCTCGTGACCGCGCCGTCCGCAGGGAGTCCGGACGATCCGCTCGTCGTCCGCAGCCACTGGCGGCTGGGTCCGATGGCTTGGGCCTTCGGACTATTCGCCCTGCTGCTTGTCGCGTTCGGCGGCATCGTGGGGCTGAACGCGCTTTCGTCCTTCATGATCTGCTGCGTCGTCATATGGAAGTTCGTGATTCCGCTCATCCTGTCCGGCCGCGACGCTTCGCTTGTGGCGTTCCTTGCGACCGCCGCAATGACGTTCGTGATCATGCTGCTCGTAGGCGGATGGACCCGCAAGGCGCTTGCGGCGTTCGGCGGGTCCATGCTTGGCGTCGCGGCGGGGCTTGCCCTCGCGCACGTCTTCGGCGCGCTCATGGGCGTGAACGGAGCGACGCTGCCGTTCGTGCAGACGCTCGTCTATTCCGGCGCGGCAAGCCTGGACCTGGCGGACGTCTTCATCGCCGCGACGGTGATCGCGGCGTCCGGTGCGATGATGGACCTTTCCATGGACATAGCGGCGGGGGTATGCGAAGTCGCGCGGCACAATCCGGCGCTGGGATTTCGCGAGCTTGCTATGAGCGGACTCCGCATCGGACGCGCCACGGTGGGCACGATGACGACGACGCTGCTCCTGGCGTACTCGGGCGGATACCTGACGCTGCTCATGGTGTTCGCCGCGCAGGGGACGCCGTGCGCGGACTTCCTGAACTCGCCGATCGTCGCGGCGGAGGTCGCGAAGACGCTCGTCGGCTCCTTCGCGATCGTGCTCGTCGCGCCGTTCACCGCGCTCGTGTCCGCGCTCCTTTCGTCCCGCCGCCGCTGACTTCCGGCCGTTCAAAATGCCGTATTTTGGATTTTTGAACTTTTTTTAAAATACCCCCTTGTCAGGCTGGCGGAATTTTTGGTACAATATGCACTCGTTCGCCCGAAAGGCTCCGAACGCTCGATCTTTGAAAAGCGGATGTTTGAGAAAACAATGAATGTTTGTGTGGAGCGAAACTCAAATTCTTTTTCTGAGAGTTTGATTCTGGCTCAGAACGAACGCTGGTAGCGTGGATTAGGCATGCAAGTCGAACGGGATCGTCTGGATAGCAATATTCGGGCG
>JAGCFB010000034.1 GCA_017650345.1 Kiritimatiellia bacterium
CTGGCTCCATATCATAAGCTGAGAGTTGCGGTCGTAGTCCCTGCCCTCCTGCTTCTCCGGCAGCGTGTCCGCACCCTGGGACGCCCCGTCCAGCTTCGATCCGTCCGGGGAGGCGTACTCCTCCTTCTGGACAGCCTGCCGCCAGATCGGACTCGCCCCGGAGTTGCGCAGGAGTCCGCTCGCCTTCCACTGCCTGAACGCGCCGCTCTGCGAGCCGAGCTGCGTGCGCTTGAGCGTGTAGTAGTTGTACACGCGGATGCGTCCCTCGACCTCCTTGCTCTCGATCAGGGTGCGTCCGAGCGTGTTGACGGCAAGGAGGTCGCCGAACGCGCCTTCGTCCCCGCCGGAATTGTCGCCCGTCGTCGAGGTGTAGTGCGCGTGCGGATACTGTAGCCATCCGCGCGTCCACGGCGGAAGCGCGTAGTCGTCCCCGGCGCGTCCTGCGACCTGCCACGACCACGCGCCCTGGAAGCCCTCGTCCGAACGGTACGTGCTCTTCGACTCCGTGAGGTCGTCCTGCTTCTCGGATTCCGAAATGTCGTCCCCGTACTGTATGGCCTCCTGCGGGAAAAGGAGGTCGCGCATCATCGCCGGAAGCGACTGCGCGCCGGGTCCATCGGACGAATGGGACAGCAGCCTGTCGCCGTGCGCGAGCGATATCGCCTTGACGCCCATCTCGCCTAGCGAGAACGCCATGCCCATGAGGAGCAGGTAGATCGGCAGCACGAGCAGGAACTCCATCAGGAGCGAGCCTCGGCGGAATTCTCTAGTGGTATATGACATTGCCGATGCCTCCCCAGTCCAGGTCTCCGCCTCCTTCGAATCCGCCGGGAACGTGCACCGTCCCCCAGCCGCCAGGTCCGCCGCCGCCATCGACGGGCTTCCACTTGCCGGTTTCGTTGATCGCCTTCTTCACGACTGCGGCGGAACCGGCAATCCAGCGTCCGTTCTCGGCCTTCGCGTCCGCCTTCGCGACCGGCACGAACACGGCGTCCCAGTCGCCGTCGCAGAGGTTCCAGTCGTCGTCGGAATCCTTGTGGTCAACGACGTAGCGCCTCGTTCCGCTTCCCGCGCCCGTCTCCTTGCGCCCGGCCTTGGCGGATGCGAACGCCCATGTCCACGTGTCCGAGCCTTCGCCGTTCCAGTCCGGGTCGAACGCCTTGAAGAGTCCCTCTATCGTGCCGACGAGCCGCTCCCAAACGTTCTTGTTCTTGCGCGCGACGCCGACAGTTATCGTGCCGTCCTCGCCGAAGTAGTTCCGCTTCAGGACCAGCGGCTTCGCGCGCTCGCCGACGTACGCGCTGTTGTACAGGTGCGGGGCGTCGCCGTAGAGGCGCGAGTAGCCACGCCAGGGAAGTATAAGCGTCTCGTCGCCGGACTGCGCCCAGCGCAGGAGGTCGAGCAGTATCCGGCACGCGTCGTTGTAGGAGTCCATCGGCGAGGAAACCTGTCCGAGGTCGTTCGGATCTTGCGCCGGAACCTGCGTCTCGCCGTTCCCGGGGGAAGACACGCCGAATATGCCGGAGAGGTAGCCGGGCAGCGATGTGGCGAAGCTTATAGCGCCCTTTACGATGTCGATGGGCTGGGCGATCATGCTCTTCTCGCCCGAGCCGTGCGGACACCTGTCGAGGAACAGGTAGCCGAGGTGGAAATGTATCTGGATGGGTCCCGCGTCGATGTCGATGCAGAACCACTTGCCGGAATGCCATTCCCACGAGGAGTGGAGCGCGAAGGAGTGCGGACTCCCCTGGAGCTTCTCGTCGTTGTAGCAGGACGGACCCTGCGGACTCGGCGCGGGGTGGCTTCCGGCGCGCGAGCCGTCCGGCCAGTGCTTGTACGAGCGCTGGAGTCCGACGCCGCCGTCCGTGCGGCGCCAGCCGTTGCCGCGGACGAACCACTGCTCCACTCCGCCCGCGACCAGGGAGCTCATGTAGTCCGAGCTGTTGTGCTCCTCCACGGGCGTTCCCTTGAATCCGGCGAAGCGCATGAACCTGCGCTCGTCGCGGACGCCGTTGCGGAGGTTGGTGAAGTAGCCGCCGGGGATCGAGCCGGACGGATCGTGCGTCTCCTCGTTCTGGAGCGGATCCTCGTTCTGCTTCACGTACCAGAAGCAGTCCTCCTGCATGTCCTTCGGGACGTTCGACTTCACGATCTCCTTGACGGTCTCCTCGACCTTCTTGGGCATCTCGTGGACGAGCGTGCGGATCGCGACGTTCATCGCCGCGATGTTGATCCTGTCCGAAAGTATCTGGCGCTTCAGGCTGGACATGACGCCGCTGTCCGAAACCGCCTGTCCGCGCGGTCCGTCTATCTCGGATACCATCCTGTCAACGGACGAGAAGGTGTCCGAGTTGGACTTCGACTGGTAGTTCGCCTCCGCCTGCATGATTCCCTTCACGGCGGAGATGGAGCCGCTTTCGCCGGCCCAGACGTCCGACCCCGCGAGCGACGCCGCGATCATTCCGTCCTGCGAGTTGAGCTGCGACTTGAGCGACGAGTACTGCACGAGGCTTCCGAGGTTGAACGCGCCGGACGACGAGCCCATGATCGGACTTTCCAGGTGCGGCGAGTCGATTCCGTTGAGCTGGATGTGGTCCATCTGGTCGTGCGATCCGATGTACCATCCCCTCGGATCGTGCTTGTGTCCGCGGTCGCACTTACCGATGCAGCTGTGGAAGCTCTCCGCCTCGTTCCTGTCCTGCTCGAAATGCTCCACGGTGTGCTCCAGCCAGCGGTGGACGATGTAGTCCAGCTGGCGGCGCGTCATCTGCTCGTACGTCCACGCCATCGCGCGGTTGATCGTCGCGACGCGGCTCATGGTGTCCGCCTGCACGACCGCCGCTGAGTAGGCCGCCGCGTCAGCCGCGTTCTGCACGTGGATGCGCTGACGGACCGCTGTCGATACTGCGTAAACCCCTATGCAGCCGAGGTACATGAGGAAGAACATCGCGAGCGTGACGACGAGCGCAGCGCCGTCGTCGCGCCTGAAGAGGTCCAGGAGGCGTCCGAGCGCGACGCCCCTCACGGTCCCTTCAAGATGTCTCTCCGCCTTCGTCATTCAGTTCGTTCCTCAGTTGTAGGTGTATGCGTTCTCCGGCTGGGACGACGGATCGTACGGCAGCGGCAGCACGCACGTCTCCGTCAGCTCGATGTACGGCACGTCGTCGAAGAGCTCCTCCTCGCCGGACCACATCGTCTCCGGCGTTCCCGACGACATGTACTTAGCCTCGTTCGCCGAATGCTGCGCAAGGTAGCTTACCATCTGACCCGCCACGGGGATGAGGAGCGGGAACTTGTACTTCACCTTCGATGTGGCGTACTGGCCTTCAACATGATTCGATTCGACCTCCAACCTGTCGTCCACGCTGGAGCTCTGCGGAATCTTACCCCAGCCCGGAACCATCATCGTGTCGCCGGGTCCGTAGATGTTCACCCACGCAAGCACCCTGCTCGCGGCGACATGGTCGCACCGGCTCGTCTTGCCTCCGTTCTGCCATTCCTTCGGATTCGCGGACAGCATGGAGCGCGTCGCGCAGAACGCCGCGTACGAGACCATCTGCCTTGCCGTCCATACCTGCGCGAACTGGACGACGAGAAATATCAGCGTGATCATTATCGGCATGGAGAGGACGAACTCCATGAGGACAGATCCCTTTCTCGTCCCGCGCGCCGTCATCTTTCCGCACCTCCCGGCGAACGCGACAGGAGCCGCTTCGCCTCCAAGTCCGACTCGATTCCGCGCGAGACGGCGCGTCCGGCGTCCCTCATCTTCGGCGCGCCAGACTTGAGCGTATCCATCACCCATTCCGCCTGCGCCGGCGCGATGCCGCCGGACAGCATCTGACGCCTGAGGTCGCCGCCCTGTGTGAGCGACGCCTCCGACACGTTTTCGAGTCCCTTCGCGAACTCGACCGACTTCCTCGCCTTCTCGATCGTACTTTCGCACGCGGCCTCCGCCTCCTTCCGGGAGACGGTTGGCTTGCGCGGAGCCTCCTCGTGGCGAACGCGCGTCGGCGCGGCCGTCCCGGGCTTCACCGCTACAGGCGCGCGGCGGACGCGTCCGTCGCCGCGAAGAGGCGGCATGATCGGCGCGGGCGCGGCGGACGCTCCTGCGGAGAGAAGCGCGGCGGTGGCGAAAGCCATGGCGAGACGATTCATGCGAAGGCCTCCGTTGCCATCAGGACCAGCATGCCGATCGCGATGGCGAGTCCGAACGGAACGCGTCCTGCCTCGTCCTCCTTCGGCGGAAGCGCGGCGCGTCCGGCCGCACGGTCGTATCGCCAGTCGAAGAGGAAGCGGAACGCGTGCTTGAGCCTTGCGGCGCCGGCCCTGCGCGCGACGATCATCGCGAGCGCGACGAAGAATCCGGCGAAGGACACGTAGAGGAGGAGCGGCAGGACGCCGCGCATCCCCGCGAAGGCGCCGCATGCGGCGAGCATCTTGAGGTCCCCCGCGCCCGCCGCCCTGACGAGGAACGGAAGGAGCAGGAAGAGCGCGCAGACGCCCGCCGCCTTGAGTCCGTCGATGAGCCCCGCGACCCCGGCCCAGCCGAAGTCGAAGGCAAGGCCCGCCGCGAGCCCGCCCAGCGTAAGGACGTTGGGCAGGCGGCGGGTCTTCCAGTCCTTTACGCACAGCACCGCCAGCCACGGGACCAGCAGCGCCGCGCGAAGGACCGTCCATGCGACGGCGCTTGCGTCCAAGGATCCTTACTCCTTGACGGCGTCTTCCTTGGCGTCGCTGAACTTCTTGTTGGCGTCAACCGCCTCCTGCTGCCAGGTGCTCTGGTTGTCCTGGACCTTCTGCTGGGTCTCGGCGGCCTTGTTGCCCTTGCCGGTCATGGCGGTCGAGGCGACGTTCGCCTCGCTCGTCACGGTCTTGCCGAAGTAGGCGATGGCGACGACTGCGGCTGCGGCGATGAGGACGGCGAGGATGACGTATTCCATCATCACGGCACCGGTCTCCTCTCCGGCGATGCGGCGGACGAGCCTGCCGAACCTGCTGTTCATGAGTTTCTTCATGTTTTGCTCCTTTTTTCCCTTGTGTTCGTCGCCTGGTTGTTTGGCGCTCACGGGACGGGAAGCGACAGCCCGCCCAGAAGCCTCTGGTAGAAATGCTTGACCTCGGTGCCGACGGGGCCGAACTTCGCGGTGGCCCAGTCGTAGAAGGACTCGTTCATCGCAACGACGAGGACGCACGCCACGAGCGCCTGCACCATGACGTACTCCATCAGTACCGATCCGCGCGCCGACCTCACTGCCCACCTCCGTCGAACTTCTGCACCCACTTGGAGTTGAGCTGCGAATCGCCCGGGATGCCTGTCGCGAGTATCCTGTCGCGGATCGCGATCTGCTCCACGGGGTCGGACTTGTCGCCGTACTCCTCGCTCATCGCCGATATGTCGCGCTGGAGCGCCTTGAACTCGTTGGAGAGGTCGCGGCGGCTCGCAAGATCGAAGGACGACGGGTCGAGGTAGCCGGCGTAGAACCTCGCGATGATCCTGGCGCGGCGCTCGCCTTCGTAGGACCTGAGGAACCTGACGACGGCGGACCTCTCGGACTGCAGTTCGCCGCACATGTCGCAGAACTTCCCGAGGGTGCCGCGCCTAAGCCACTTCGGCGAGGAGTCCACGAACCTGAGGAACACGTCAACGTACTCGAGCGCGCTCCGCGCCTCCACGATGTCCGGCGAGAAGCCGATCATCCTGAGGCAGAATCCGTTGTAGTCGTTGGGAAGCGCGCGGATGGACTGGAACGTGAACTCGATCCCGAGAAGCTCGTCGTAGAGTCCGGCCGGATCGCGGCGGCGGACGGACGGCGGACGGCGCGTGAGGCAGTCGAAGGCGAACGCCGAACGCCACGTCTCCTCGGAAAGGACATGCCGGAGGTGCTTTGCCGTCGCGCCCTGCGCGACGCCCTTCTCGGCGAGTCCGCGGACCATCGAGTCGAGGTTCGCCGCGAAGTTCTGGACGTCCTCGTGGTGCGCCTCGAGGCGGACGCGGTGGTCCGAGAGCTGCGGATGCCGCGCGCAGAGGTCCATCGCCGGAAGGACGAGCGAGTCGCGCCTCGCCATGACGTCGTTGAAGCGCATGTCGTTGATGGCGGTGAACTCCTCGGCGACGAAGGCCTTGGCGGACGCGAGCTCGGCGCACGGACGGCGGTACTTCTCGGCGTAGCCGCGGACGGACGCGTGGAGCGACTTGTCGGCGACGACGGCGTCCAGCTCGGACGTGAGCTTCGCGAAGTCGGGGTTGTTCGAGTCGAGGCGCGCGATCGCGGCATCGACGCGGGCGAATCCGTCGTGGATCGCGCCGATCTTGGCGAGCGCCTTGGCGATCCTGTTCGTCGCGGGATCGAGGTACTGCACGGCGGCGAAGGAGTCGGCGGACTCGGCCATGAACCTTTCGAGCGGCTCGGACGTCGCCCGCAGGCGGTCCGACTGCTGCTCAGGCTGTCCGTCGGAAGCGGAGGCGAGCGCCTCGGAGGCGTCGAAGTACCACCTCAGCGTGCGGGACGCGAACTCGGCGCGCTTCTTCTCCTCCACGGCGTCCGTTCCGTTCCACATCCACGCGTCGGAAGCGCCGCCTACGAGAGGATCCACCACCTTGCGCGCGTCGGCGAGGCGTCCGTCGGCGAGGAGCCCCTTCGCGCGCGTCCAGTCGGAGGACGTCTTCTCCCAGCGCTCGAGCTGTATCTCCAGCGCGTCCATCTGGGCGCGGTAGCGGTCCGCGTCGCGCGCGAGCCTTCCGTCGTCCAGCGTCTTCTTCGCGCTCGCGAAGTCCTGCACCGCCGCATAGCGCCTGGCGAGCGTCATGTACTCGTCCGCCGACGAGCCCTGCGTCACCCAGACGACGTACGCGCCGGCCATTACGCACAGCGTCGCGGCGATCGCGAACACCTTGAGCCAGAGGAAGAGGCGCTTGTGCTGGACGCTCTTGTCGAGGAAGCGGAAGTCGAAGTAGGCGATCGTGATCTTGTCGCCGTCCTTGAGGAGGCGCTCCCTGCCCTTCAGGACCTCGCCGTTGACGAACGTTCCGTTCTTGCTGCCGAGGTCGCGTATCCAGCACTCGCCGGTCTCGTGGACGGAAAGCTCGGCGTGGTGGCGCGAGACGAGCATGTCCGCGAGGCAGAGCGAATTGCCGGGGTCGAGTCCGATCGTGAACGGCTTCTCGCCGGGGTTTGTTTCGATGTCGATCTGCTGTCCGGACTTGTCGCCGTTCATGCGCTCGAGGCGGTGGAAGAGCTGCTCGCCCTTCCCGCCGTGCGAGCCGCCCTCGACGACCTCCGACAGCTGGAGCGAGCATCCGCCGATCGTGTATATGTCTCCGGAGGCGACCTTGCGCGGCTTGGCGACGCGGGAGCCGTGGCAGTAGATGCCGTTGCGGCTTCCGGCGTCCTCGATCATCAGGGCGTTGCCCTTCCAGTAGATCTTCGCGTGGATGCCGCTGACGGAGTTGTCGCCCTCGGGCGTCCTGAGCGCGCAGCGGTGGGACCTGCCGACGAGGGCCTCGCCGCAACCGGGATCCATTCTGAGCGTCGCGACCTCGCGCTGTCCGCTCTTCAGAAGCGCCGTGAAGGAATGAGCCGCCATCACCACACCTCCCCGCTTGCTATGAGGAAGTAGTACCTCTCGTCCTTGTTGTCGAACACCATCTCGGCGTCCTTGCGGAAACGGTACATGCGCCTTTCGTCCTGGTTGTCCTTGGCGTTCATGTAGGCGTTGTACTTCTGCCAGTAGAACACGCGCAGGTTCTCGCGGAACTGCCTGAGGCAGCTCTCGGCCGCCTCGCGCGTGCGCGAGTCGCCGCGCCACGACGCGGCGAGGAGCGCGTCAAGGTCGCCCTTCACGAAGCGCCAGTCGCTCGCGCGGCTGCGCTCGAGCGCGGCGCGCACCTCGGCGAGGAGGTCCGTCTTGGAGCGGTCCTGCGGCATCGCGTCCGCCCCTGGCGACTCCCAGTAGTTGTCCGAGAAGTTCGCATAGACCGCGAGGTTCGGGTCGTTGAGGATGCGGTATCCGCCGCGCACCCAGAAGCGGTCCGGGATCTCGCGGCGGTGGAGGTAAACCGTGTCGCCGCGGCGGAAGTAGATGGCGACTCCGTGCCAGACCTCGCCGCCGGGGGCCGCACGCTTGTACTCGAACTGGACGAAGCGTACGCCGTACAGGGTGAGCGCCTGGCAGCTTCCGGGGTACTTGTCCTCGAAGAACCTCTGCTCGAGGCTCTCGGAGAGCCTGTCGTCGAAGACGTAGCCCTCGCCTGAGGCGGAGGCGGACGCGATCCACGAGCGGACGGACGCAAGGAGGTCGATCTGAAGCTCGCCCGGCGACTGGCGCGCCTCGAGCATGAGGTTGAACGGAACGTCGCGGTCGCGTCCCATCCAGCTGGAGACGGAGATCCCGCCGGGCGCTGGCGCCTCGGTTATGGACGCGTTCATGTTTCGGGGGTAATCGACCTCGACGAGGGCGCGTCCGTTCTCGTCGCGAAGGACGTAGGACGCGGAGTCCGGCCGGCCGGACTCGTCCAGCGGGAAGATCATGCGGTCCGTCTCGTTGTCCGGACGAGTCACGAACCAGAGTCCGACAAGCCCCGCCGCGAAGATGAGGAGCGTGAACACGGCGCCCGCCTTGCGTCCCTTGCTCCTGCGCGCCATGTTGCGGCGGAGCTCCTCCATGACCTCCTGCGGCGCGACCTGCGTCTCGGCGGCGACGGTCTCGCCGTCGCCTGTGGCGGCGGAAGTCTCCGCGTCGTCGTCGTCGCCGACCACGACACCGCCGACGGATGCCATGGTGGGGGCGTCGTCGCCGGCGCCCCAGCGCATGTTGCCCGCCGCGCCACCCGTGCGCGTCGCAGTCGTCATGTCCCTGGTGTTGTCGTCGTATGATGCCATGCCTTAGCCTCCAGTCGTCAGTGCTGTCCCATGCCCGTGCCCTTCATCTTCATCATGACGGGCGTTATCACTATTATGAACACGGCGGGAAGGATGAACACCGCCATCGGAAGGATCATCAGCGACGGCGCGCGAGCCGCCTTGCGCTCGGCGAGGTGGAAGCGCGCGCGGCGCAGCTCCTCGCCGTGGACCGCCAGCGTCTCGGATCTGGACGCGCCGATCTCCGTTCCGTACGCGACGACGCCGACGAACGAGGTGAAGGACTCCACCTGCACGCGGCGCGCCATCTCGCCGAGGGCCTCGACGCGCGTCTTGCCCAGCTCGATCTGCTGGAGCACCTTGCCGAACTCCTCGGTGAGCGGACCCGGCATCTTCAGGCTCTCGAAGTAGCGCATCGCCGCGCCGAACTCGAGGCCCGCGCGCATGGCGCTGCCGATGAGGTCGATCGCGAACGGAAGCTGGCGTGTTATCTCCGTCTGGCGCCAATCGACATACTTCTCGAGTAGCATGGCGGGATAGGTCCAGCCGATGAACGCGAAGACGAGCGTCGCGGCGATCGCCCAGCCCTTGTCGAGGTCGGGAACGACGAAGAAGATCGCGCCGATGACGAGTCCGCCGAAGAGCGTCAGCGCCTGGAGCGTAAAGACGCGCGAGGCGGTGAGCGGAAGGTTCGAGGCGAGGATCAGCGACTCGTAGCGCTCAGCCCTCTCGCGCATCATCTTCGCGAGGAGAGGTCCGAACAGCGGCTCGAAGGTGGTCATCGGACCCCACAGCTTCTTGTACAGCGAAGGCAGCAGGCTCCACGCCGCGCCCTCTCCGGACGCCACGCCCGAGCTCGCGCGCAGGACGAGCGCGACCGGAAGCGCGACGGCCGCGAAGACCAGCGCATAGACGACGTATATGTTCTGAAGGTATTCCACTTCGCTACACCTCGATTGTCACGATCTTCTTGATGACGAAGAACCCGATTATCTCCAGGACCGCAGCCACGCCGATCGCGATCCATCCGGTGCTCGTCGTGACGAGCGGAAGCATCAGGTCCGGCTGGCAGAGGTAGAGGACTATGAACGCCAGGACCGGGGCGGACGCCATGGCCATCGCCTCGAAGCGTCCCTGCGCCGTCAGCGTCTTCAGCTTCGCCTGGAACTCGGTGCGGTTGCGGATCGTATCGACGAGCTGCGAGAGGACGTCCACAAGGCTGCCGCCCGTCTGCATCGTCAGCCTCACCGCGCTCACGATGAGCCGCATGTCCTCGCAGGGCATTCTCTCCGAAAGGCGCGTCATCGCCTCCGCGATGCCCATTCCGAGCCGGTACTCCCTGAGCACGACGGCGACCTCCTCCTGGATGACGCCGCCGAGCTGCGAGCTGACCTTCTCGAGCGCCTGCGGAAGCGCCATGCCGGCCTTCATCGCGTTGGAAAGTCCCATCGTGAGGTCGAGGATGCGCTCCTCGAACTGCTCGTGCCGCTTCGCCTTGCGCATCCTCTCCATCCAGTACGGACCAAGATACGCCAGGACCGACGATCCCGAGGCGGCCTTGACCTGCTGGATGAAGACGGCGATCGCGGCGAACACGGCGAGGAACACGAGCACGTAGGTGCCGAGCTCCTTCACGGTGAACCCCATTATCGCGTAGTCTAGATTTATGTGCAAGGGCGGACCTCCTAGACCTTCGGGACGAAGACGGACATGTCGATTCCGAGCGAGCCGCTGCGGCGGCGCTCCTCGATGAAGAACGGGATGTTGCCTGTCGCGAAGTAGTCTCCCTCGACGGTGCCGCCCTCGCCGATTCCGCTCTGGCGGAACTCGAAGACGTCCTGCATCTGGATGACGTCGTTCTCGCGTCCGGTGATCTCCACGATCTTCACGATCTTGCGCGTGCCGTCCGCCAGTCGCGTCTGCTGGACGATGATGTCGATGGCGGACGATATCTGCTCGCGTATGGCGGAGCTGGGAAGGTCGTAGCCGGCCATCATGACCATGTTCTCAAGGCGGGAGAGCGCGTCGCGCGGGTTGTTCGCGTGCGCCGTCGTGAGCGAGCCGTCGTGTCCGGTGTTCATCGCCTGGAGCATGTCGAGAGCCTCCGCTCCGCGGCATTCGCCGACGATGATGCGGTCCGGGCGCATGCGCAGGCAGTTGATGACTAGGTCGCGGATCGTTATGCGGCCCTTGCCCTCGACGTTCGCCGGACGCGCCTCGAGTCGGACGATGTTGCGGTGCGAAAGCTTGAGTTCGGCGGAGTCCTCGACCGTGACGACGCGCTCGCCCTCGGGGATGAACTGCGAAAGGATGTTGAGGAGCGTCGTCTTGCCGGAGCCCGTGCCGCCGGAGACAAGGATGTTCTGGCGCGCGCGCACTGCCTCCTCGAGGAAGAGCGCCATGTCCTTCGTCATGGACCCGAAGTTGATGAGGTCGTCCGTCGTGAGCTTCTTCTCGGCGAACTTTCGGATCGTCACGGACGCGCCGTCCAGCGCGAGCGGCGGAACGACGGCGTTCACGCGGCTTCCGTCCGGAAGTCGCGCATCGACCATCGGACTCGCGTCGTCCACGTGGCGTCCGAGCGGCTCGACGATGCGCTGGATGATCTGGATGAGATGCTGCTCGCTGAAGAACCTGACGCCGGTCTCGTAGAGCCGTCCGCGGCATTCGACGAAGATCCTGTCGGGTCCGTTGATCATGATTTCCGTGATCTCCGGCATGCGGAGCATCGGCGAGATCGGACCGTACCCGATCAGCTCGTCGAGCAGCGCCTGCCTGA
Source organism: Kiritimatiellia bacterium (assembly GCA_017650345.1). Lineage (GTDB taxonomy): Bacteria > Verrucomicrobiota > Kiritimatiellia > RFP12 > UBA1067 > UBA1067. The sequence goes on from JAGCFB010000034.1 coordinate 11,641, forward strand.
GGGCCTCGTGCGGAATCTCGTCCGGCAGCTCGTGGCGGACCTCACGGAGCACCCTGTCGAGGCACTGCTCCGCCTCGGCGGCGAGCGCGCCCTCCTTGGTCTTTCCGGCGTTCGTGCCGAGCGGATCGATCTGGGCGAGGACGAGATTGTGGATGCGCGACTTCATCGCCATCATCTCGTCAGTGCAGAGCAGCGTCGCGTCCTTGAATATCTCGGCGAACGCGGCCGGCCCGGCGGGCTTCGGCGCCGGGGCGGGAGCCTGGACGGGCACACGCTCAGGCGCGCTCGTGCGCGCGAACGAGGGAGTCTGCGCCTCGGAAGAGCGCGTCTCCGGGATGAACGGCGCGGCGGCCTCGTCCGTCTCGACGATAATCCTCGACGAGCCGAGCCTCACCACGTCGCCCGGGTTGAGCGGCGTCGCGCCGGTGATCGGCGACTCGTTGACGAACGTCCCGCCGCGGCTGCCGGAATCCTCGATGAAGAGCATTCCGGAGTTCGCGAAGAAGCGCGCGTGCGTGCGCGAGACGGACGGATCGTCAACGACGAGGTCCGCCCCGCGGCTGCGGCCGGCGACGATCGCCGCGCCGTCGCCAGGGGCGTCAACGACCCGCTCGGATCCAGATCCGGCGGATGCTACCCTGAGCCTCGTCACCAGCAGAACCAGTTGAGCCAGCCCCAGAATCCGTGGAAGCGCTTGCGCTCCTCGACGCGCTCGTCGGTAGTCTTGGCGCCCTCGGTCTGGACAGGTATGTTGATGTCGTTATCGACGTTGAGTGTGCCCTCCTGCGAAGGATCGAGGACCTCGGGGCAGACCATGATGACGAGGCGGCGGTCGCTGAGCGACTTGCCGTCCGCGCCGACGAACCACTTGATGATCGGCGTGTTGCGCAGGACCGGGAAGCCCCTGAGGGACTGCTGATCGACGAGCTGGCCGAATCCGCTGAGGAGCGTGGTCTTGCCGAGCGTGCAGCGGATCTTCTGCTCCGTGAGGTCCTCCTTCTTGTCGATGTCGTCGCCGACGCCGTACTGCTGGATGCTAGAGATGCTGATGTTGAGGTCGAGCGACACGGAGTCAGCCGCGACGAGACCGCCCTTCGCCTTCACCTCGAATCCGTAGGGGATCTCCTTGAGGTCCGCAACCTCCGCGCCGGAGACGCGGACGTTCAGCACGCCGCCGCTCTTGAAGCGCGCGCCCTTGTCGTCCCAGTTCTCGAAGGTGGTGTAGCCCTTCTCGGACATCCTGTTGATGCCGTTCTCGCCGAGGAGGCGGATGACGCCGGAGAGCCCGAGGTTGAGCGTCGCCGCGTTGCCGTGGTTGCCCTGTCCGTGCAGGAGGCCCTGGATCGTGTTGAACACGCCGCTGAGGACCGGGCCCTCGTTGTTGACGTCGCCCTTGCTGCGAATGTCGCTCTCGCCGATGGCCATGTAGGCGACGGAGAGGCGGATGACCGAGCTGTCAACCGGAAGCGTGAGGAGCGCGCTGATCGCGTACGGACGCTTGCCGTCCGAAACGGCGGCCGGCGTGGAGCCGTCCATGGACTCGCCGAGGGTGAGCCAGGGCTCGCCCTTGAGGACCGTCAGGACGGACGAGCGCTGCTGCGCGTTGAGGAGCCTCGCCTGGACGGAGAGGATGCGCGTGCGCTTGTTGAGGCTGAGCGCGACCGTGTTGTACGGCCACTTGTCCTGCTCGCCGGAGAACGGCTCGAACTGCGTCTCGAAGCCCTTCTTGGAGAACGTCTCCTTCAGGCGCAGGAGGATCTCCGGCCCGGGGCAGAACACCGCGAAGTTCCTGATCACGTTGCCGTAGTTCTCGAGCACCTTCTCCATGTACTCCCAGTTCTGTATGCTGGAAACCTCGCCGTCGAGGCGGATGAAGTTGCCGCGGATCTCGGCGCGCACCTCGGGAACCTGCTCGAGGTCCATGGTGAGCGTCTCGAGGACGGACGCGAGGTCGCCCACGACGGAGATCTCGTACTTCTGCGAGAGTCCGTTGTCGCCCAGCACGTCCAGGTCGCAGCGTCCGCGCTTAAGGCCCGTGATGCGCATAGCCGCGCCGCCAAGCGCCTCGACTCGCGCGACGTCCTTGTTGGACGGCGCGTAGCTCCGCACCGCGAACGGCGCGGTGATCGTCGTGGATTCGTTCTCGACGACGGATACCTGCTCTATCTCCTTCGCCGTGGCGAAGAAGGCCGCGACGAGTGCGGCAAGCGTCATTGTCAGTCTTTTCATGTCGTTGCTCCTCTCTTTGTGTGTCGTTTAAATCGTGCGTGGCGGGCATCACTGGCCCGGCGCGGCGTCGGGAAGGACGACGGACTCCAGGTTGTCCCTGAGAGCCTCGAACGTTCCGTCCGTCACGATGCCCACGTCGCGGCGCTTGAGCGCGCGAGTGTCGCCCGTGCGGCGCAGGGCCGGATAGAGCTCCATCGTGCGCTGCGCGGCGATGAGCGTCGCGGACTGCTGCGGCGTGAGCGCGAGGATGATCGAGCCGCCGCTGATGTCGTCCTCGCGGCGGATGCCGTCGCCCTTGCCGATGTCGAGGATGCGCACGCACGGGAAGATGACGCTCGTCGCGCGCATATCGACGGTCTCCGGCTTCTCGCTCATGTCCTGCTGCTGGACGGTCTGCTGCATGACGGACGTGCCGAGGATAGCGATCTCGTCGCCGGGCTGGAGGAACTTCACGAGCGCCGGGTCGGAGAACGTCACGGGAACGGCCCACTCGCCGTCCGCCAGCGCGTCCGAAAGGCGTATCTCGAGTCCCGCGACGTCGCTGGCGAGGATGTAGTCGCCGCGAGCGATGGCGCGGATCGTGGACTGCCCCACGATGCGGTTCACCTGCGTCCACGGAATCGCCTTGGACGGCATGGAGCTCATCTCGACGCGGCGCTTCATGAGCCAGGACTCCTTGATCGCGCCGTCGCGCGGCGTGATCTCCTTCGCCGCCGAGACGACGAACGTGTACTGGTCCTCGCGATCGGCGTCCTTCGGACGGATCATCCTGCTCACCGCGAAGACCGCGACGAGTCCGAGCACCACTGCAATTATCAGAGGTATTGTATTTTTCATGTATTACACCTGTACGCCGGGGACGTCATCGTCCTCAGACAACTACATTCTAGCAAATAGGGGGACAGGATGTCCAGCGGAAATTGAGGTCAGTCCGCCTTCGCCATGGCCGTGAGAGCCCGGGCGAGCATGTCCATCCCGGTCTTGCCGGCGTCGAAGTCCGCCTTCACCCGCTCGTAGCGGCGGACGCACTCCTCGCGGCTGGCGGCGCGGACGACCACGTCGTTCACGATGCCGGACGCGATGCGGTTGACGCCCATGTCCGTCGGCGAGCGGTACGGACACTCCTCGCCCATCATGCGCTCCCATATCTCGCGGAGGATCGGGTACGCCTCGACGTCGCGGTTGTAGTTGACGCGGATCTCGTCGTAGGCGAGGAAATGGTGCGGATCGATCTGGTTCTCGTCCTTCAGCTCCAGCGTCGCCGCCTCGTAGGCGACGTTGAGCGGATGGGTGAGCGGAAGGTTCCAGACCGGGAACGTCTCGAACTTGGCGTAGCCGGCCTTGCGCCCGCGCTTCACCTCGTGGTAGAGCATCGTGAGGCACGTGGCGAACTTGCCGGACCCGGGACCGGGACCCGTCACGACGACGATCGGCTTCTCGGTCGGAATGTAGTCATTCCTTCCGTAGCCGGAGTCGCTGACGATCGTGTCGAGGTCGTTGGGGTAGCCCTTGATCGGATAGTGGTAGAAGACAGGCACTCCCGCCTCCTCCAGGACCTTGGCGAACTCGCGCGCGGTGGGGTGTCCGTCGAAGCGCGTTATCGCGACGCCGCGGACCGATATGCCGCGCTCCTTCATCGCGTTGACGAGCTTGATCGTCTCCTCCTCGTAGGTGGTGCCGTAGTCCGCGCGCGTCTTCTTCGCCTCGATGTCCCCCGCGTAGATGCAGAGGACCAGCTCCGCCTGGTCGCCCAGGCTCTGGAGAAGCCTCAGCTTCACGTTGGGGTCGTAGCCGGGCAGGCAGCGCGCGGCGTGGTTGTCGTTCATCAGCTTGCCGCCGAACTCGAGGTACAGCTTGTCGTACTTCTCCGCGCGGCGGCGGATCTCGGCGGTCTGCTCCTGGATGTACTTCTCGTTGTCAAATCCGATCTTCATCCTCATGGTTGGGCTTCCTTCTTCGGCTCGTTGAACCTGAACCTATATTATACCAAAACTGGTCAGGAAGGTGGATTGGCGCGGATGCCGTATTCGCGGACGAGCTCGCGCGGCGAGACGTGCCCGATCCCGCCGAGTCCGCCGACGGACGCATACGTCAGCATCGAGCCCGTGCGCGCGGCATGGACGCGCGTGGGGAGTCCGAGCGGACCCATCGCGAGCGCTATGTGCGGAAATTCACGGAAACCGGCCGTCTCATCGAAAAGCCGCGCGACGTCCGCGTCGCACTTCGGCATGAAGGCCACCTTGGGTATCTCGTCCGTCCCGCCGCGCATCCGGCGGCATGTCCCGACGACGTCCGCCACCGGACCCGTGAAGTCGTGCAGCGAGCGGATCACCCTCGCCCCGGCCGTCCGCGCAAGCGCCGCGAGGCCGTCGCGCCTGAAGTCGTCCTCGAAATCGACGTAGGCGAAGCCCCGGACCTTCGAGGAGCCGGACCTTCCTAGCGTCCTTTCGAAGAACGCCGTCCTCTCGTCGTCCGTCCCGTCGAACGCGCCGCCGTCGCGCCTGCGGCGGAAGGTCAGGATCGCCGGAACCGGCACCATCGACGGGAATTCAGCCGCGCGAAGCCGCTCGGACTCGTCAAGGAGATCGACGCGGAGCTCCACCATGTCCGTGAAGTACCTCTGCGACCTGTACTGCTCCAGGTCCTCGGAAAGCGTGCGCCCGGTGAGGGTCAGGCAGATTCTCGGACTCGCCGCCTCGGCGGTAAGGATGGCGTCCGCCAGCACGAACGCAGCGATCGCCTCGACGACCGGCGCCGCGCGCCGCGCTATGCACGGATCGTGGCGTCCCTTCATCTCGCATGTCGCAGGCTGCATGGTCGCGAGATCGACGCTTCTCTGCGGCTTGAAGATGGTGGGCGTCGGCTTCATGGCGACGCGGAAGGTTATCGGCATTCCCGTCGTCCTTCCGCCCAGGATTCCGCCATGGCGGTTGGTCGCGGTCCTCACCTCGCCGTTCTGGACGACGAACTCGTCGTTGTTCTCGGACCCTCTCAAGGCGGCCGCGGCGAATCCGTTGCCGAACTCTATGCCCTTCACTCCCGGAATCGCGAAGATCGCGCCCGCAAGCTCCGTCTCGATGCCGTCGAAGAGCGCCCCGCCGAGTCCGGCAGGCATCCCGGTCGCCTCGCAGGAGACGATGCCGCCGACGGAATCCATCGCGTCGCGCGCGGCGGCGATGGCGGCGTCCGGATCGGCGGAGTCGCCGCCGGCGGACTCGACGCGCGCATGCACCTCGATGCCGCGAGAGGCGA
>JAGCFB010000035.1 GCA_017650345.1 Kiritimatiellia bacterium
GTCAGCAGCGGCCAGATCACCACCTCCTGGTGCGCGGGCTCCGCCGAGACGACGGGCAGCTACTTGGGCGCCTTCGCCGGCTACGCCTATTCGGGCAACATCACGAAATCCTACTACGACTCCGGCAAGACCACGCTCCTCGCGGTGGACAACGCGGCCTACACGGGCATCACGCCGCTCACCTCGTCCGAGATGCTGCACGCCGCGAACTTCCCGGACTTCGACTTCAACAGGACGTGGCTCATCGACGAAGGCGAGACGACGCCACATCTCCAGACCTTCGTGATCGTGAAGCGCGGCTACGACGTGTGGGCGGAGCAGTGCGGCTTGCCCGAAGGGACGGAGCCTGGCGACGTTGTGGACGGCATACCCGCCGGCGTCAGGTACGTGTACAACATACCCGCTGCGGCGACGGGGCTTGGCGACCTTGCGACGCCGTTCTTCCGGATAGTCACCGTTGGCGGCAGGCCGCGCGCCGCGTTCCTGCCCACGCTCGACGGCTACGAGGGCGTCCGGGTCAATACGAAGGTCTATGCGACGACGGACCTTGCGGACATGTTCGATCCCGATCCGGACAACTGGGCGCACAGGGTCGAATACGTCTATGACACGTACAACGACGTATGGAAGCCTGCGGACGGGAACGAGTACCAGAACATGTTCTTCAGGTGGGTGATCACCGTCGAGCGCACGGAGGAATAGTTGGAGGCTGGTTTTAAGGCGCTTCGCGCGAGAAAATTCATTACCAGTTCAGCCTCTACTTTGCGATTTGGCAACAGCGCGGTTGAAGTAGTATAATCTTTCTATCCTGCTGGCGACCGCACGGCAATGATCTTTCCCATACTCCCGGGTGCATGACGGCCCGGGACCGGCGGCGCGCGCGCGCGGAGTCCGCCAAGGGCGGACGGGCGCGGACGGCAGGTTCCGCCAGCCGCCGCACGGCTCGTCGGACGGTACAATCCCTTACAGGATGGACGCCCCGTACACGAACGCGAGGACGTTCGTGGACGTGCTCCACGAAGCGGGGTACTTCACCATACACTGCGGCAAGGCGCACTGGGGCGCGGGGGACACGGACTACGGCAGGCCGGACGACAGGAGGGCGTTTACGAAGACGGACCTCTCATGCAGGTTGTGGACGGCGAAAGCTTCCTTGGCGTTGCGACGGGCGAGCGGGAGACGGTCCGTCCGTCCGGCGAGGCGCGTGCGGAGATGGGACGTCTTCTGCGCGAGCGCCGCGCCCAGATGCCGGTCGTGGAGTCCACAGGACGTCCGCTGCCCTATCCCGACGACCCCGGTCTTGCCGCCGGCGCGGCGGCGTAAATGGGATTTATGGTATAATACGTTATGATGAAACCGGAAACTACACGAAGGCAGTTCTGTGTCGGGGCGGCGTGCGCGGCCCTGGCCGCTCGTGCCGGAACAATGAAAGGAACCACCGCCATGAACGATGCTATCACGCTTGCGCCTCTCCCGTATGCCGACAATGCGCTGGAGCCTGCCATTTCGGATAAGACGATCTCGTTTCACTACGGCAAGCATCATGCCGGCTATGTAAAAACATTGAACGGCCTGATTGCGGGGTCGGACTACGAAGGCCTTTCGCTGGAGGCAGTCGTATGCCGCGCCCGCGAGCGGAACGACGCGGCGATATTCAACAATGCGGCGCAGGTGTGGAACCACGACTTCTACTGGAACTCGCTTGCCCCGGCGGGCAAGGGCGGCGAGCCCTCCGCGGAACTCGCGGCGGCGATAGACGAGGCGTTCGGATCGCTAGAGGCATGCAAGTCCGCGCTCGCGGACGCCGCGGTGAAGCGGTTCGGCAGCGGCTGGGCGTGGCTTGTCGCGAGGGACGGCAGGCTCGCGGTCGAAAGCACGTCAAACGCCGAGACTCCGTTCGGACAGAAGGGCGTCAAGCCGCTTCTCGTGATCGACGTCTGGGAGCACGCCTACTACCTCGACTGGCAGAATGCCCGCGCATCGTACGTAAAGGCGGTCGTTGACGGACACCTCGACTGGTCCGCCGCCTCCCGCCGCATGGCCACTTGATGTGGACAGATTGACGCCAGAGCAGCGAAGCCGGCTGATGTCGAAGATCCGCGGCAGGGACACGCTGCCGGAGATCGTCGTGCGCAGGCGGCTGTTTGCGGAAGGGTGGCGGTTCCGGGTCTGCGACAGGCGGTTCGTCGGCAGGCCCGACGTCGTGATCCCGAAGGCGCGCACGATCGTGGACGTGCGCGGATGCTTCTGGCACAGGCATGGCTGCAAGGAGTCCACGATGCCGAAGTCCAACGTCGCGTTCTGGATGGAGAAGTGGTCGAAGAACGTCCGCCGGGACATCCGCAACGAGGCGGATTGGGCGAAAGGGGGCTGGAACCGCATCATAGTCTGGGAGTGCGCGCTTGCTCCGTCCCGCCGCGAAAAGACGCTAGAAAGGCTCTGCGCCAAGCTTGCCTCCTGGGCCGTTGAGCGCGCCGCCGCCATCCCTCGCCGTATCCCCCACCGCCTCGAGCTACCCAGGAAATGATCCTGTTCAGGCAAGCGCGATGCTACAAGAGCAGCTGATTGTACATAGTATATCTCCTATTTACATTGTGTAACGATACTTCTTGCCTGTTGCATCGGCAAAGAACCAACTGCTCCCAGCCATTTTTATAACCTTGGGATGAAAGCCTGGTTTATCTAGCGCTTCCCACAAATCTTTTGGATAATTCCCATTGGCAAGATACCCGTGTTCAAAAACGGCAATTCTTGCATCGTTTGTTATAGCCACATACTGTAATTCCCCGTATTTGAGTTCTCCATCACGCAACCAATTGAGGAGTTCAGTCGTTGAAGCACTATAGTGTTTGTCCGAAATCACAATCCAATTTCCCGCATCGTTAAGTGCCGCGCAATATATTTCTTCATAATTATCATGGTATTGTACAAGTTTATCATACATCGTTTGAGGGATGCAATTTTGCCTAAAACCATTCGCTGCGGCCAGGTTTAGGCGAGCAAGACAATCTTCATATCTCTAGCGCCTCCTTTCGCGAGAAAAGGTTTCGCCAGCTCCATATACTACTGGCAGAAAAGGCTGAAATCTTATACTGCCACGCCGTTAAGGAAAGCGCCCCCGTGAAGGGGGCGCTTTCAGGTTGAGGGGGCGCTTTCAGGTAGGGGCGCTCAACCTGGTTGCCGCCTCATTGGGGGCGGCAACATTCATGGGGCGGAAGGTCGCGATAAACAACCTGGTTGCGGCCTCCTTGCGGGGCCGTCACATACACCGCCCGGCCGCCGTCGCTCGCTCTTGCGATATCGGCGGCGATGTAGTTCAGCCCCAGCAGCTCGTCGCGTCGCGGCGGCTCTGCCGGATCTGCCATGCGCGAGAGCACCAACAGCCGCTTCTTCGCGAAGAGAATCGGCTCAAGCCCGTGAAGCGTTCGGCCGCTTCAAGTAGATCGCGCTTCGCCGTTTCGCCAGCCTCCGACAGCACAACGCTCTCGTGGTCAACACGGCCAAACAGCGGACGGCGCGGCTCCAGGGATATCGTCACGAACATCGACCCGCCGCGCGAATAGTCGTAGCCTTGGAATCTGCGGTGTGTTTTGTGCATGGAGCGATGTTTTGTTCTTAGCGATTGAACAAGGATCGGATCCTCGGCGGCAGCAACAGGAGGAATGTGGCGATTCTTGGCAATATCCATAGAATGCACCCGAATCTTGACACCGTGTCAAGACTGCGATACCAAGCGCCGCCGGAGGAATACCATATGCACGCCATTCCAAGCAACAGGAAGAATCCTTCCGCTATGGCCAGCCATGCCGCCCATTTCTTCAACTTGAACAGACCTAATGGTATTATGGATGTCGCTGCCATATATATGGCTATAAGCTTAAGCGCGTTAAGAAGAGAATAAGATCCAAACCATGATTGCCGAGTGTCGGTTGGCATTAGCGGTATCAGCAATGTTATGCATAACAGAATGAAGCAAACGACAGCAGGAATCGCACTTGTTGCAAGAACGCTTCTGAATAGCACCACATTCCTGTCGGCAACGGCAATCGCCGTCAGCAAGTCATCTACGGTTCGAAACCTTCGTCCCTGTAACGAGCTCGTGGCCGAGTCGATCATCGAGGCCCATTGCTTCGGTGGCTTGCCGCCGAAGCACTCGTTGGCGAGAACGCCCAATGCATGGATGTCGGCAGAGAATCCGATGTCGCCGCCGGTAAATTGCTCTGGCGCGGCGTATCCGGGCGTTCCTACGCCGATGGGCTTGCCGCCCTCAACGGATAGTGTGTTGAGATTCGGCGAAGCGGTGCCGGAAACGGGCTTTGCGAGGCCAAGGTCGATCAGGACGGGGACGGCGGACGCGCAGGAGCGCGTCCCTCCCGCGCGCCAGAGGATGTTGGATGGCTTGATGTCGCGATGGACGTAGCCGAGCTTGTGCAGTTCGCCCACGGCTGCGGCGACCTGGCGGATGAAGTCCGCCACTTCGCGCTCCTTCGTCGGCAAAGGACGCTCGTGAAGAAGCTCCGTGGCGATGTATGGACGCCCCTCCGTCTCGCCATAGGCGAAAAAGCGCGGAAACCCCTTGCACGGGTGCTGGAAAAGTATTTCCGCCTCGCGCGCGAAGCGTACTTTGCCGGCATCGTCGCCGCGATGGAGTACCTTCAATGCGACAGGTGTTTTCAGAAGCCTGTGCTCTGCTCGGTACACCTCGCCCGATCTGCCGCGTCCGCTCGCTGTGTCGTGGGTCCGCCAAGAGCTGCTGAAGCGCGACTTCATACGCCGACACCCTCCAGTCGTGATCGTTAGGCGGTTCTGTTTTCTTCGCGGCATTTTTGGCCAGATCGGAGATCTTCTCCTGGCGTTTCTTCGCCTCGCGGGCCTTGTTCTTAAGGATGCCGAGCAGGTAGTTTCCGAAATGGCCCTTGACGTCCGGCGCGTAACGGTAGTTCGGCAGCTTGCGCGCGATGACGATCAGGGTCTCCTGCATCACGTCTTCGGCGTCAACCTCCGGGAACCGCGACGTCAGGAAGCTTTCCATGATCGGCTGGTATCGGGCGACGAACTCGGTCCAGCGCGGCGAATCGGCGTCCGCGCCTATGGCTTTCAGCAAGGTTGTCGAAGTGGTTATCATGGCGTTCTTAATTTTCGCATTTTCCATATCGGAAGTCAATGCGGAAGGTGGAGGGACTGCCTTTTCGACCTTTTTCGGTTTGGGGCGGCGTTAGGCGGGCGGGATTTGGTATAATAAAGGAATGAGCGATTTCGTACACCTTCATCTTCACACCACATATTCGCTTCTCGACGGACAGTGCCAGATCGTGCCGCTCGTGAAGCGCGCGCGCAAGCTCGGGATGCCGGCGCTGGCGGTCACGGACCACGGCAACCTCTTCGCGCTCAAGAGCTTCTACGACGAGTGCCGCTCCAAGAAGGCGAAGACCTACGGCGACCTCGCTGGCGTCCACGTGAAGCCCATCCTTGGATGCGAGGCCTACGTCACCTCCACCGGCGACTACACCACCCGCGACAAGTCCGAGCGCCGCTTCCACCTCTGCCTCCACGCGAAGAACGACGTCGGCTACCACAACCTCGTCAAGATGATGTCCCTCGCGCACATCAACGGCTTCTACCACAACGCCCGAATCGACCATTCGCTCCTTGAGAAGTACCACGAGGGGCTCCACTGCTCTTCCGCCTGCATCGCGGGCGAGGTCTCCCACGCGATCGACAAGGGCGACATGGCGGAGGCCGAGCGCATTGCGAAGTGGTACAAGGACCTCTTCGGCGACGACTATTCGCTGGAGGTGATGCTCCACCGCTCGACGAAGGCCGGGGACGACATCCCCATGGAGGCGAGGCGCGACTTCCACGACCTCTACGAGCGCCAGCTCAAGGTCGTGAAGGGCATGCTGGAGATCGGCAGGAAGCTCGGCATACGCGTCATAGCGACGAACGACGTCCACTTCCTCGACAAGGCGGACGACGACTCGCACGACGTCCTCCTCGCGCTCTCCACCGGCACCAAGATGTCCGACCCCAAGCGCATGATCTACACCGGCGAGGAGTGGTTCAAGACGGAGGAGGACATGCGCGCGCTCTTCGCGGAGAACCCGGAGCTCGTCTCCAACACGCGCGAGGTTGCGGACCGCATAGAGGAGTACGAGCTGGACTCGCCGCCGATCATGCCGAAGTTCGCCATTCCGCCGGAGTTCGGCACCGAGGAGGGCTACGCGAAGCAGTTCGACGAGGAGAGCCTCAGGGCGGAGTTCAACGTCCAGAAGCCGAACAACTTCGACCGCCTTGGCGGATACGACAAGGTGCTCAGGATCAAGTTCGAGGCGGACTACCTCGCTAAGCTCGTGTGGGACGGCGCGAAGATACGCTGGGGCGGGCAGGACGCCGCGGAGCAGGGTCCGCACGGCATCCCCAAGGAGATCGAAGAGCGCGTCCAGTTCGAGCTGGACACCATAAAGCTCATGGGCTTCCCGGGCTACTTCCTCATTGTCCGCGACTACATCCGCGCCGCGCGAGAGGAGTGCGGCGTGTGGGTCGGCCCAGGGCGCGGCTCTGCGGCGGGGTCCGCCGTCGCCTACGCGCTCTGGATCACCAACGTCGATCCGATAAAGTACGACCTCCTGTTCGAACGCTTCCTGAACCCCGACCGCATCTCCATGCCCGATATCGACGTCGATTTCGACGACGCGGGCCGCGAGCGCGTCCTCGACTACGTCACGCGCCGCTACGGCGCGGACCACGTGGCGCACATTGTGACGTTCGGGCAGATGGCCGCGAAGAGCGCGATCAAGGACGTAGGACGCGTCATGGACTATCCGCTCGCGGACACGAACAGGCTCGCGTCGTTCGTGCCGAACGTGCCGAAGATCAACTTCAAGAAGGCCCGCGCGGCGTCCCCGGACCTCGACGCCGCCTTCAACTCGTCCGACCCGACGGTGCACAAGCTCATGGAGCGCGCCGCCCGCCTGGAGGGCTCTATCCGCCAGCCCGGCGTCCACGCCTGCGGCATCCTCATCTCCCGCGATCCGCTCATCGAGACGCTGCCTGTCATGCCGACGCCGGAGAAGGGCGGCAGGAAGAAGGGCGACGACGCCGCGGCGAAGGGCGAGAAGCTGCTGACGACGCAGTACGACGGACACTTCGTGGAGCCGGTGGGGCTGCTCAAGATGGACTTCCTCGGACTCAAGACGCTCACCGTCGAGAAGGAGTGCGTCAACCTGCTCGGCGCGCGCAATCCGCGCGTCCCGGAGGCGCTGTGGGACGCGGAGGGGCGGCTTGATCCGGACAAGATACCGGACGACGACAAGGAGACGTACGAGCTCTTCGGACGCGGCGAGACGACGGGACTGTTCCAGTTCGAGTCCGACGGCATGAAGAAGCACCTGATGGCGCTTCAGCCGGAGCGCCTGACGGACCTCGTCGCAATGAACGCGCTGTATCGCCCTGGCCCGATGGCGTACATCCCCGACTTCATCGACCGCAAGCAGGGCAGGAAGCCGGTCGTTTACGATCATCCGCTGATGGAGAGCCGCCTGAAGGACACCTACGGGATCACCGTCTATCAGGAGCAGGTGATGCTTCTGTCGCGCGACCTCGCGGGGTTCACGCGCGGCGAGTCGGACAAGCTCCGCAAGGCCATGGGCAAGAAGCTCATGGACATCATGGCCGAGCTCAAGGAGAAGTTCATCAAGGGCTGCCTCGCGAACCCGAAGTTCCGCATCGGCGAGTGGGAGGACGAGGGGAAGGCGCGCGAGCTCATCGACAAGATCTGGAAGGACTGGGAGGCGTTCGCGTCGTATGCGTTCAACAAGTCCCACTCCGTCTGCTACGCGTGGGTCGCGTACCAGACCGGCTACCTGAAGGCGCACTACCCGGCCGAGTTCATGTGCGCCCAGATCTCGTCCGAAATCGGCAACTTCGACAAGCTCCCCGGCTTCGTCGCGGAGGCGCAGGCGATCAACCTCCAGCTGAAGCTGCCGGACGTCAACGAGTCCGGCTCGCGCTTCGTCCCCACGCCGGACTCCAAGGGCATCCGCTACGGCCTCGGCGGCATAAAGGGCGTGGGCGAGATGGCCGCCGAGGCGATCGTCGCGGAGCGGGAGAAGAACGGACCCTACACGGGCTTCATGGACTTCTGCATGCGCCTCGCCGGGTCGAACGCGATCAACAAGCGCGTCCTCGAGAACCTGACGCGCACGGGCGCGTTCTCCACGCTTGAGCCGAACCGCGCGAAGCTCTTCAACAACATCGAGTACGCGCTCAAGAAGGCGCAGCAGAAGGCTAAGGACGACGCGAGCGCGCAGGCGAACTTCTTCGACCTTATGGCCGGCGGTGAGGAGAAGGCGAGCGACTCGGAGCTCAGGGACTGTCCGCCGTTCTCGCCGGACGCGGACCTCAAGAACGAGCGCGACCTCCTCGGCGTGTACATCTCCGGCCATCCGCTCCAGAGCTGCAGCAGGCTCATATCGGAGATATCCGAGGTCTGCATCCGCTCGCGTCCTGCGGGCGCGAAGGAGGATTCGCTGGAGTACCTTCCGTTCTCGCTCGCGAAGATCGCAAAGAAGAAGCCCGAGCCGGAGGACGAGGCGGCCCCGCAGGAGCACGACGCGGATGCGGACGACGACGCGCCGGCGGCGGACGCCATGCCGGAGGGCGACCCGGACGACGACGCCGACGACGAGGACAGGGAGTCCGCCCGGACCCGGCAGCTCTCGCCGATCGACGAGCTGCTCAACCGCGCGAAGGACGACGACTGGATGCTGAAGGGGCTCGCGCGCAGCATCGTTAAGGCGCGCGGCGACATCCCGTGGAGCGACAAGGCCGCCTTCGACAAGGCCGCCAACACGGAGCGCGCAAGGCTGAAGAAGCGCTTCGATAAGGGCGAGCTGGATCGCTTCCTCCTGAAGCGCGCCGAGGTGCGCGTCGTTGCGATACTCGAGACGTGCTCCATAAAGGTCCCGAAGCCGCGGCCGGACGGGTCCGTCGGACAGAAGTGGGCGATCCTGTCGCTGGACGACGGTACTGGGCAGGCGGACGCGATGTGCTACGCGCAGGTGTGGTCGAAGTACGGTCCGTCGGTCGAGGGGCGCGTCGATCAGCTCGTCATGGTCTGCGGCGAGGTCACGCACCGCGTCAACTACGACAAGGACGACGCCCTCAAGATGAATCCGCGCGTCGGCGACATACAGTTCGTCGCGAAGGAGGTGTATCCGCTCGAGGCGTCCATGCCGCTCGTCTCGAAGCGCGCCGCGCTGAAGCTCAGATACGAGGACCCGGAGCTGAAGGAGAAGGTCTGCGCGATACGCGACGCGGCGGCGAAGAACCCGGGCCTGACGCCAGTGCTCGCCACGATAACGTATGCGGACGGGACGGTGATCGAGCTGGACCTTGGTCCGACATGCCGCGCGGCGGTCAACATCGGCTTCCTTTCGCTGCTGTCGAAGTCCGTCCCCCAGGGCGACGTAAACTACGCGCCGGAGAACAAGATCCTGCTCGCGCCGCGCGAGCCGAAGCCGTGGGAGTGAGCGCCGCGGATCGCGCGACAAGGCCGCAGGTTTTGTCCATTACCGCCAAAATCTGATATAATATAAGGCAATCATGTCCGAAAACATCAGAGTTCGTTTTGCCCCGTCGCCGACGGGGAAGGTCCATATTGGCAACATCCGCGCCGCGATCTACAACTGGCTCTTCGCGCGCCACACGGGAGGCAGGTTCCTTCTGCGCGTGGAGGACACGGACCTCGAGCGCTCGACGCCCGAGGCGATAGCGGTCCTCTTCGACTGCATGAAGTGGCTAGGACTCGACTGGGACGAGGAGGTCTTCTACCAGACGAAGAACGTTAAGCGCCACCTGGAGGTCGTGGACCAGCTGCTGGCGAGCGGCCACGCCTACAAGGTCGAGAAGACCTCGCGCGACGGCAAGACCGGCGTCGTCACGATGTTCAGGATGCCCAAGGAGGGCGTGATCGAGTTCGACGACATCGTGAAGGGCCACATGGCGAAGAAGGCGGAGGACATTCAGGACTTCGCGATCGTCCGCTCCGACGGCTCGCCTATCTTCCACATCGCGAACGTCGTGGACGACATCGACCAGCGCGTGACGCATATCATCCGCGGCGACGACCACGTCGAGAACACGTTCAAGCACATCTGCATCTTCCGCGCGCTCGGCGCGCCGGTGCCGAAGTACGGACACCTCTCGATGATCGTCAACCAGCAGGGCAAGCCCTACTCCAAGCGCGACGGCGCGGCGTTCGTCGGCGAGTACCGCGAGCAGGGATACCTCCCGGAGGCGCTCTTCAACTACCTGCTCCTGCTCGGATGGAACCCCGGCGACGATCGCGAGGTGCTGACGCGCGAGGAGATGGTGAAGCTCTTCGAGCTCGAGAAGGTGCACGTCACCGCGGCGATGTTCGACCCCAAGAAGCTCGCCTGGATGAATGGCGAGTACATCAAGAAGATACCGGCTGCGGATTTCGTGTCCGAGGTCAAGGCACGCGTCTCGAGTCTCGTGTCTCCCGTCCCCGCCCACGACGACTCCTGGTGGCAGTATCTCGCCTCGCAGCTCCAGCCGCGCGTGAAGTTCCTGAACGACATCCCGGCGATGGTGAAGTGCTTCGTCTCGGACGACTTCGAGTTCGACCCAAAGGCCGTCGAGAAGCGCCTCCGGAAGCCCGGCGTAAAGGCGCTCCTCCTCGACCTCGTGGAGCGATTCTCCAAGGTCGCGGACTGGTCCGCACCCGCGCTGGAGTCGGTCGTCAAGGAGCTGTCGCAGGGCGGCGGGATGGGTCCGTGGGTGCATCCGATCCGCGTGGCGGTGTCCGGACGCGGAGAGGGCATCGGACTGTTCGAGATGCTCCAGCTGCTCGGACGCGACACGACGCTCGCGCGCCTGCGCTCCGCGGCGGAGAACCTGGCGTCCGAGTGAGGCGCACATTTCCCGCAACGCATCTGTGAAATTGTGGTATAATATCTGCAATCGTTGAATCAAACGAAGGAAACAAGCAAGATGAAGATCAAGTTCGGCAAGGTCGCTGAAAACATAACAACCCGCAAGGAGTTTCCGCTCGAAAAGGCGCAGAAGGTCCTCAAGGGCAAGACCATCGCGGTCCTCGGCTACGGCATCCAGGGCCCCGGGCAGGCGCTCAACATGCGCGACAACGGATTCAACGTCATTGTCGGCCAGCGCAAGAACACGAAGGCCGGCTCCAGCTGGATGCGCGCGAAGGCGGACGGATGGGTCGAGGGCAAGACGCTGTTCTCCCTCGAGGAGGCGGCCGAGAAGGGCGATATCATCATGATGCTCGTCTCCGACGGCAGCGTCGGGCAGGTCTGGAAGCTCATAGAGAAGTCCGTCGTCCCCGGCAAGTTCCTCTACTTCTCCCACGGCTTCGGCTACGTTTACAGCAAGCTCACAGGCATCAAGCCGAAGAAGGGCGTCGGCATCGTCATGGTCGCGCCGAAGGGCTCGGGCACGTCCGTCCGCCGCAACTTCCTCTCCGGCGCCGGCATCAACAGCTCCTACGCCTTCGAGCCGAACGGCGTGAAGGCGAAGACGGTCGAGGACGTCACGAAGGCCATCGGCATCGCCGTCGGCTCCGGCTACCTCTTCCCGACTACGTTCCAGAACGAGGTCACGAGCGACCTCGTCGGCGAGCGCGGCATCCTCATGGGCGCGCTCGCGGGCGTCATGGAGGCCCAGTTCGAGACGCTGCGCGCCAACGGCCACAGCCCGTCCGAGGCGTTCAACGAGACGTGCGAGGAGCTGACGCAGTCTCTCATCCGCCTCGTTGACGAGAACGGCATGGACTGGATGTACGGCAACTGCTCCCAGACCGCGCAGCACGGCGCGCTCAAGTGGAGGCCGATCTTCAAGAAGGCGACGCTCCCCGTGTTCGCCAAGCTCTACAAGAGCGTCAAGTCCATGAAGGAGGCCAGGGAGGTCATCCGCGACACCGGATGCCCGGACTACAAGGAGAAGATGCTCGCCAAGCTTTCCGAGCTCCACAACCACGAGATGTGGCTCGCGGGCGCGGCGGTGAGGTCCCTCCGTCCGCACGAGGCCGCCAAGGGCAACGCCTCCTCCGCCGGATGGGGCGGTCGCAAGGTCGTCAAGTAAGGCTAGCGCGCCATGACAGAAGGCGCGTTCTTCCAGGACCTCGCGCTGCTTATGGCGGTCGCGGGGTCCGCGTCTTTCATCTTCACCCGCTTCAAGTGGCCGAAGGTGATTGGCTACATACTGGTCGGAATCCTCCTCAGCCGCAACACCTGGGGAGGATCCTTCCTCGTCGACGAGCAGTCGGTGCAGACGATCGCCCAGCTGGGGATCGTCTTCCTCATGTTCTCGATGGGGCTGGGGACTTCCCTGTCCGAGATGCGTGCGGTCGGACGCGTCACGCTCACGACCGCGCTCCTCGACACGATAATGATGATATGGCTGGGCTTCACCATCGGACGCAACATGTTCGGATGGGGGGCGGTTCCGTCGCTCTTCCTCGGCGCGGCGATATGCGACTCGGCGACGACGCTCCTCGCGAAGATCATCGACGAGATGGGCTGGCGCAGGCGTCCGTTCGTCCGCTACGTGCTCGGGACCTCGCTCTGCGAGGACGTCGTCTGCGTCGGCGTGATCGCGCTCGTCACCGGCTTCGTCCATGACGAGAACGTCGGCTTCGCCGTTGTCGCCCGCTCCCTTGGCTCGCTCGCCATATTCTTCGTCGCGACGATCGTGTTCGGACTCGTCCTTGTTCCCCGATTCCTCAACTCCGTCGCGAAGCGCGGCGACGACGAGACGCTCCTACTGACGCTCCTCGGATGCTGCTTCTTCGTGACATACATCGCCTACCGACTCGACTTCTCGCTCGCCCTCGGCGCGTTCCTCGTCGGTGTCCTCGGCGCGGGCGCGGACGTCCGCCAGCGGCTCGCACACCTCGTCGATCCGCTCCGCTCCATGTTCGCCGCGGTGTTCTTCGTCTCCATCGGACTCCTCGTGAACCCCTTGGAGTGCTGGCACCACCTGCCCGCCATCCTCTTCCTCTCCGCCGTCGTTATCGTCGGCAAGCTCGTCAACTGCACCGTCGGGGCGGTGGCGTGCGGACTCGAGGTCAAGCCCGCCATCCAGACCGGCTTCTCGCTCGCGCAGATCGGCGAGTTCGCCTACATGGTCGCGCTCCTCTACATCTCGCTCACCGGCGACTTCACCAAGCCGATGTACCAGATCGTCGTCGGCGTCTCCCTCATCACGACGCTCGCCAACCCGTGGATGATCCGCGTGTCGGACCGCGTGGGCGACTGGGCCGAGCGCGCCTGCCCCGTGCGCCTGGCCAAGGCGCTGGAGGGCTACCGTGGATTCCTCGACCGCTACCGCGCGTCCAGCGTCTCCTTCCGCCGCGAGAAGGTGCGCGCCCAGATCGCCGAGCTGCTCGTCATCGCCGTTCTCGAGCTCGCCCTCGCCATCGTCTTCACGATGCTCGCCCGCCACGACTGGTCCAAGTTCTCCCCGTTCTTCGACGCGAACAAGCGCATCTTCTTCTGCTTCGCGATGAACGCCATCTTCCTCGCGATCCTCCCTGGCGTCTTCCGCATCGCCCAGTCCCTGTCCGCGTCGTTCGTCCGCACCGTCGTCGGCGCGGGCGAGGCCCGCTGGCAGCTGGCGTTCCTCAACATCGGACGCTTCGCCATCATGTCCACGATCCTCGCCATCTCGTTCCTCCATGTCGTGCTGATCAACATCAACGTCGCGCCGGAGGAGACGTGGGCGCGCATAACGATAGCCGTGGTGCTGATCCTCGCCGGCGTGTTCGGATGGAGCTTCTTCGTCCGCGCCGGACGCCGCGCCGCCAAGAACTTCGACTACGCGCTCAGGACCGACGAGCGCCTCGCCGCCGTCACGAAGGAGGTCACCTTCGCCGTCCCCGAGACGTCCGTCGCGCGCCTCGACATCCCCGCCCTGTCCCCCGCCGTCGGCTCCACCGTCGGCTCGCTCAACATCCGCGCGAAGACGGGCGTCGTCGTCGCCGAGGTGATGCGCGGAAACTCCGTCCTGCGGCAGGTCGGACCCGACCTCGAGTTCCGCGCCGGCGACCAGCTTGTCGTGATCGGCGACGGACGCCAGGTGGCCGCGCTCAAGGACCTTCTCGGAATCACATCGTGAGGACGCACATGGCAGACGCATGCGACACCATCGTTGAACTGAAGGGCGTCGAGAAGACGTTCCGCGACTTCTGGCTCAGGCCGACCGTGAAGGCCGTTGACGGACTCGACCTCTCCGTCCGCAGGGGCGAGGTGTTCGGACTCCTCGGTCCGAACGGCAGCGGCAAATCGACCACGGTGAAGATGATCCTCGGACTCCTCGCCCCGTCCGCCGGCAAGGTCGCCCTCTTCGGACTCCCCCCAGGCTCGCCGTCCGCGCGCGCGCGTCTCGGCTACCTCCCCGAGCTCAGCTACCTCCACCCGTTCCTCACCGCCCGCGAGACCCTCCGCTACTACGCCGGGCTCTGCGACCTCGACCGCGCCACTACGCGCGAGCGCATCCGCGAACTTCTGGACATGGTCGGACTCTCCGACGTAGCAGACCGCCCCGTCGGCGGATTCTCCAAGGGCATGGCGCGCCGCGTCGCGCTCGCAAGCTCCCTCATCGGCAAGCCGGAGCTGCTGGTCCTCGACGAGCCGACAAGCGGACTCGACCCCGTATCGACGAACGAGGTGAAGACGCTCGTCAAGACGCTCGCCGCAGGCGGCATGACGGTCCTCATGACGTCCCACCTCCTCGGCGACGCGGAGGAGACCTGCGACCGCGTCGCGATACTCAACCACGGCAAATCCGTGGCGGAAGGGCGCGTATCGGACCTCGGGACCTCACTCCAGAGCTTCTTCCTCGCGAAGGTCGGCGAGGGCCGGCGCTTCGAAGTCGCCCCGTTCCTGAAATGAGGGCGTTCTTCAGCGTGGTGGCGCTGCAGCTCAAGGCTGCGGCGAGGTCGAAGGCGATAGCGCTCCTCTTCGTCGCGTCGCTCGCGTGGATGTTCGCAGTTCCGGGGCTCGTCTCAGGCGACGGTACGGCGGACGGCGCGCACCAGGTGTTCGTCCGCTACTCCCTCTGGGGCGTGTTCGTCCTTGTTCTGGTCAGCCTCGCCGCGGCGGGCGCTGGCTCGCTTTCGTCGGATCGCGACGCCCGCCGCCTCCAGCTGACCCTCGTCCGCCCGGCTCGCCGCTTCGCCGTGGCGCTCGGACGCATGGTCGCGCTTGTCGCGGTCGGCGCGTCCGTCCTGGCAGTCTGCGCGCTCGTCGCGCTCTGCCGCTCGGACGCCTCCCGCCGCTGCTGGCACGTCCTCTCGCCCGTCATGGAGAGTCCGAGGTCCGAAGCCGAGCGCGCATACAGGCGCTACATGGAGTCCCCCGAGACCCCCGATGAGCTGAAGAAGACGGACAAGCGCGTTCTCGTGCGCATCCTGGAGCGCAAGGCGTTCGACCGCTACGAGACAGTAAGGCCTGGGGCGTCCGCCTCCTGGCGCTTCGACACGGCGAGGATCGGCGCGGACGACGACATCGCGGCGCGGCTCAGGTTCTCCAGCGAAATGGGCACGCGCGAGGACTTCACCGGAACGTTCGCGCTCGGGGCGCGGACGGGGTCCGTAAGCAACATAACGCAGACTGTCGTGACCGTTCCGCTTGCCGCTGCGGACGCCGCCGTCGCTTATGCGGAGGACGGACTCGTCTTCACCAACAGCGGACGCGACTCGCTCATGCTGCGTCCGCGCCGCGACGTGCAGATCGTCCACTCATCGTCGGACTGCACCTTTGCGCGAAACCTCGCCTTTGCGCTTGTCGTCATGGTCTCCATGCTGTCGGCGGTCGTGGCGTTCTCGGTGTTCCTTGGGGCCGGGCTCGGACGCAGCCCCGCCGTGTTCACGGTGATGGTCACGCTTTTTCTTGCGGCTGCAAGTCCCGCGGTGATGGAGGACTACCAGGACGAGGTCAACAGCGGAAAGGGCGACAGGGTGGGACTTGCGCTGGCGCAGTTCGCTGGCGTCATGACTCGTCCGCTCGGGTCATTCAGTCCGATAGGCTCCCTGGCGGACGACGAATGCGTCGAGCTGCGGGACGTCGCGCGGGCCGTTTCGGTCGATTTCGTCCTGCTTCCGCTCTTTTTCGCGTTCCTTGCGGCGTTCATCATGCCAGTAAAGCAGGAATCGGCGATTGCTGGGTGAGGGGTGTCGCGGGGTTGACTTCCGTGACGATTAAGTGCTATAATATCCGTCGTTTTGCAAGTAGTGCTTTGCCGCACTAGATGCGGGGTTGTAGCTCAACTGGACAGAGCGACGGTTTCCTAAACCGTAGGTTCCGGGTTCGATTCCCGGCAGCCCCACCAATCAAGGTTGTGGATCATGAAGACTCCGCTGATTGTCGCCGCGCTTGCCTTGGCCCTCGCCGGATGCGGCGAGGCGATCGACCGCGTCGAATGGCCCGTAATGGGTACGATAGCCGCCGTACAGGCGCGCGGCGGGGCGGACATGCGGACGGTCCGCGACGTTTGCCAGGGCGCTTTCGCCGAAGTCGTGGATTCCTTCAACGCGCACGACCCAGCATCGCGCATAAGCCGCATTGCCGCGCTTACGGACGACGAGGCGGCAAAGTCGTGGACTGAACGTGAATGGTCCTGCGTCAGCGCCGCGCTTCGCCTTCGCGACGAGTCCGGCGGTGCGTTCGATCCGCGCTGGCGCGGACCCGGCACGCTGGACCTCGGCGCGATCGCGAAGGGGTATGCCGTCGATCTCGCCGCAGATTCCATTGTGGAGAAATCTCCGGAAATGAAAGGCGACGTCCTGATCGACCTCGGAGGCAACTTGAAGTCAGTGCGCGGCGACTGGCGCGTCGGCGTGAAGGACCCCGACGGGGACGGCTTCGTCGCATCCGTCGTTCTGCATCCCGGCGAGGCGCTTGCGACGAGCGCGGAATACTACCGCGGACGGCACATCTACGACGGACGCACGGGGAAGCCTGCGGCGTCCGGCGTGAAGTCCGTGACGGTCCTCTGCCGTTCTGCGATGCAGGCGGACGGACTTTCCACGACGCTCTTCATCCTCGGACCCGAGGAGGGGATGGCGCTAACGGAAAAGCACGGAGTCGAATGCTCCGTGCTTTTCGTGATGGCCGACGGACGCCGCGTCTGCGGCGGCGGCCGGTTCTCGCTCGACTGATCAGGACTTCGCGGAGCCCTCGATCTTCGAGACCAGCGTCGCCTTCAGCTCGTTGAACTCAGGCGACTCGAACTGCTTGTCGTTCCAGTCGATGAAGGTCTGCTGGAGGTCCAGGAAGAACTTGCGCATCTTGTCCTTCTCCGGAATCGAGTACTCGGTGAAGAGGGCCTTCTCGACCATGTCGAACATGACCTTCTGGCGGGCGACGGGCGTCGTCGCGTCGGACTCCGAAAACGCGTTCTGCTGGAGATAGACGGCGTCGAGGAACTCGGCCTTGAGGTAGGTCGTGAAGTCCGAAAGGCTCGTTCCCTCCTCGCCGACGACCTTCATCATCTGTCCGATCTCGTTGCCCTTGCGCAGGATGGCGCGCGCCTTCTCCACGCGGTCCTGCTCGATGACGGAGCTGTAGTGGCTCCAGGACTCGAGCGGGTCGATGGCGGGGTAGCGGCGGGCGTCGGAGCGCGCGCGTGAGAGTCCGTGGAATCCGCCCACGACCTTTAGCGTCGCCTGCGTGACGGGCTCGTCGAAGTTTCCGCCTGCGGGGGAGACCGTGCCGCCGATCGTGACGGAGCCGGTCGTGCCGTCCTTGAGCTTCACGCGGCCCGCGCGCTCGTAGAACGCCGCGATGCGGGACTCGAGGTAGGCGGGGAACGCCTCTTCGCCGGGGATCTCCTCGAGGCGTCCGGAAAGCTCGCGCATCGCCTGCGCCCAGCGCGAGGTGGAGTCGGCGAGGACGAGCACGTTGAGTCCCATCTGGCGGAAGTACTCCGCGAGCGTCACGGCCGTATAGACCGAGGCTTCGCGGGAGGCGACGGGCATGGAGGATGTGTTGCAGATGATGATCGTACGCTTCATGAGCGACTGGCCGGTGCGCGGGTCCTCGAGCTCGGGGAACTCCTTGAGCATCTCCACGACCTCGCCGGCGCGTTCGCCGCACGCGGCGGAGACCACGATATCGACCTTCGCGTAGCGCGCGGTAGTCTGCTGGAGGACCGTCTTTCCGGCGCCGAAGGGTCCGGGGATGCAATATGTTCCGCCGACGGCGACGGGGAAGAACGTGTCGATGGTGCGGACGGTCGTCTCGAGGGTCTCTGTGGGCGCGAGGCGCTCGGCGAAGCACTTGATCGGGACCTTGACCGGCCAGCGCTGCATCATCGTGACGGAGACGGGCTTCGCGCCTGCGCCGCCTTCTCCGGCGGGCGCGAGCGTCGCGATCTCGTCCGTGACTGTGTAGTCGCCGGCGGGCGCGAGGCTCTGCACCGTATAGACGCCGTTGAGCGCGAAGGGGACCATGATCTTGTGTCCCGGCATCGTCTTGTTGTCGAAGATTCCCTCGGTGACCCAGCCGAGCTCCTCGCCGGCGGTGATGCGCTGCCCGACCTTTGCCGTCGGATGGAAGTCCCACTTCCTGTCGCGGGGGAGCCCGGGCAGGTAGAGTCCGCGCTGGAGGAAGTACTCGGCGTCCTTCGATATCCTGCCGGCCTCCTTCGCGAGCTCCGCGAGCGGGTTCTGGAGTCCGTCGTACACCTGCGCGAGCATGCCGGGTCCGAGCTCGGCGGCGAGCAGCTCGCCGGAGAACTCGACGCGGTCGTCAACCATGAGGTCCGACGTCGCGTCGAACACCTGCATGTCGCAGCGCGTGCCGCGCACGCGGACGATCTCCGCCATGAGGCGCTTGTCGCCGAGGACGGCGTATCCGACTTCGTTCTGCGCAACGGCGCCGTCGAACGCGACGGTGATCATGTTGCCGTTGACTGCCACTATTTTTCCGGTCGTTGTCATAAGGGGATGGAAAGTTTGTGTGTTGGAAGGTTGTTAGAACTTCAGCTTTGACGATGCCGTGAGCTTTTCGAACGCCGAGTTGCCTGCGGCTTCTGAGATGCGCGAGCGGCGGAGGGCTATGCCGAGGCGGACCGCGTACGTAGAGAGCGCGCCGGGTCCGAGCGGGGAAGCCACGTCCGTCAGCTCCTCGGCGGCGTCCCACCAGACCCTGTCGAGCATCTCGTCGCGGCGGAGGGGATCCTGCTCCTGGAAGCATGCTGCGACGCGGCTGCGCCAGAACACGCTGCATCCGTCCGCCGGGCGCGCGAAGCGCTCGCCGCCGCGCGCGGCGGCCATGGCGTTCCTGAGCTGCGTTTCCAGGTCCGCCCACTTCGCGGCGTACTTCGCGGCGGGTCCGCACGCGCCGCCGGGCGCCCCTGCGAGCGCGGCGAAAGCGGGCGCCGCCTCCGCGAACGCGTCGAGCGACATGGGGGCGGACTGTCCGAACGCCAGCGCGGGGAGCGACGAGACTATGTAGTCGATGCTCATTTCAGAAGGGCGGCGAGGTCGGGACGGAGACGCTTCGCGAGCTCGGCGGCGATCATGTCGGGCGTGAAGGAGTGCTCCACGCGTCCGGCGTCCGCCTTCACCGAGAATCCGGACTCCAGCGTTTCGTCGAGGACGACGGTTACGTTCTTCTGGGCGGCGAGCTGCGCCTTGAGCGCGGGCGCGAGCTTCGCGGGCGCGGCGACCTCGACGGACCCGACGAGTCCCTTGACGGCCTCCGCCGCGAGCGCGCACGCGTTCTTCTCGTCCGCCAGCGCCTTGTCCACGTCCTTCGCGAGAAGCTTCTCCAGGAGAGCGGTGACCGAGCCCTCGATCTTGAGCACGGTGTCGCGCGCCGCTTGGGCGAGCGTGACCTTCGCGCGCTCGACGTAGTCGGCCGCGGCCTTTTCGGCGTCCGCCTTGGCCTTCGCGGCCTCCTCGTTGGCGGACTTCACGATTTCCGCCGCCCTTGTCCTGGCGGTCGCGACAATCGACTCGGCTTCGGCGTTCGCCTTCTCGACGCCGTCGCGGTTTATCTTCTCAAGCAGGCTCTGCAGGTCTTCCGACATTATTTATCCTCCATTGTTTAAGTAAAATTATACATTTTTCATGCCACAAAAGTCAATGGTGTCGTTGGAAAATCGCCTCTTAAACTTTTTTAAAAATACCCCCTTGTCAGGCGGCCGGAATTTTTGGTACAATATGCACTCGTTCGCCCGGAAGGGACAGGACGCTCGATCTTTGAAAACTGGCAGTTGGAGATTAAAGAGAATTACAACGTATATCGAGATTAGAGGTTAAAATCTTGCTAAGCGTATACGGGCGCACGATGGATGCCTTGGCATCAGGAGGCGATGAAGGACGCGGAAGA
>JAGCFB010000003.1 GCA_017650345.1 Kiritimatiellia bacterium
CTTCGTCAACGAGGGCCTCTACAAGATCTGCGGCAGACACGAGGACCAGACGCAGAGCTACAACCCGGTGTACCCCGACTCCGTCCTGCGCGACGGCGACGTCATGCTCGTCGCGTCCGACCTCCAGTGCGACTGGTCGGGCGTCCTGTACGTCTCGCCGATGGGCGGGCTGGACTTCGGGAGCGACTCGTCCAAGGCGACGCTCTCCGTGCGCAACGACGGCGCCGAGGCGCGCACCGTCGCCATCGATCTGCTCACGTACGCTGAGTTCGGCGACGTGGAGCTTCCGCTTTCCGCCGTCCACCTGAGGGACGCGGACGTCGCGCTCACGAACGCGGCCTGGCGCACGGCGTCGCGCGAGGGCGGCGCGGTCGCCAGAAGGCGGCTCGCCGCGGGCGAGACGTGGAACCTCCAGATCGGAATCGACCGAGCGGCGTTCGAGTCGGGTCCGCGCGGACGCACCTTCGGCGCGCTCGCGAGGGTGACGGACGAGGACGGCGCGTCCAGGATGCGCGTGGACGTTCCGCTCGCGGGCGAGACCTCCGGCGGTGCGGCGTCCGGCAAGGCGTGGCCGGGCGGATTGTGGGTAGCGGACGTCGTGTTCACGCAGATAATCGACTCGGATTCGCCGACGGCGACGGACACGGGCGGCTCGGCGAGGGTGCGGCTTCCGGTCCACATCGACGAGAACGGGAAGGCCAGGCTCCTCCAGCACGTCGTCGCGGCGGGCGAGACAGACGACGCCGGCACCTACGAGTACCGCCTCTACGCCGGGTCGGCGGCGATCCCGTCCACCGCGCGTCAGGCGATGCGCATAAGCGCGGTCTGCCTCCCGACGGAGACGCCCGTAGTGGAGGCCGCCTCGAACGGGACGCTGATGTCCGAGGGCGGGCTAGACTTCGAGTTCGCCGTCGCGGGCGACGGGGCCACGAGCCTGCTCAGGCATCCGCTCCATCCGCAGCACGACGGACTCCGCTGGGACTTCAAGACGCCTGCGCCGAGCGGCGACGACTTTGCGAACTACAAGGGAGACGTGAAGCCCGAGACGTTCTCCGTGGGCAACAAGATCGAGATGAGGCTCGACCTCAACGGAGGCGAGGCCGCGTGGAACCCCGAGAACGAGAAGGGCGGGACGGTGCGCTGGACGCTCACCAACCTCATGCGCAAGGGCCCCGTAACGCTCCTAGGAACGATGTCCGTCCGACGCGTCAGCCCGAACACCGAAATCGTGCTGGAGTAGCCGGCTGCCCGGAATTCAAAGGAAAGGAAGACCAATATGAAGAAGCTGATCGTACTGGCCATGGCGGCGATGTCCGCCGTCGGGGCGTTCGCTGCGCTGTCGGCGTTTACGTACCAGGGCGTCATCAAGGAGGTTGGCGGCGCCGTGCCGGCGGACAAGAACAGGACGGTCGAGTTCCGCATATACGACGGACCCGCGTCCGCAAGTCCGCTGTGGGGGCGCGCGTACAACGTGCTCCTGGACGCGAACGGACTCTTCAACACAGCGATCACGGACGCCGCTGGCAGCGAGATCGACGGGGTGAACGGCGCCGGGCTCGCGGCCATCCTCGCGGGCAACTCCGGGACGACGCTCTACATCGGAGTCACCGTGGACGGCTCGTCCGGCGAGATATCCCCGCGCCAGGCCATCCTTGCGGTCCCGTACGCGATGCACGCGGCGGACGCGGCGGCGGCGAGCGGCGACTTCGTCGTCGAGGGGAGGACTACCGTGAAGGGCGACCTCGAGGTCTCCGGCGGAACGGTCGCCCTGCCCGCCGTCGAGGCCGCGAGCCTCGTCGTGAGCGGCGACGTGACCGTCGAAACGTCCGGCTCGTTCGTCGGCTACGGCACGATCCCCGTCGGCGGCATCATCATGTGGAGCGGATCGGCGGGCGCGGTCCCCGACGGCTGGGCTCTCTGCAACGGATCTAACGGGACGCCGAACCTCCAGGGACGCTTCGTCGTGGGATACGATCCGTCGGACTCCGACTACAGCAGCGTCGGCAAGACCGGCGGCGAGAAGACCCACCGCCTCTCCGTCAATGAGATGCCCTCCCACACCCACGACTACGAATACCACGCCTACGACCTCGCCGCCTCGTGGAAGGATTCCAGCAACTTCTACGCCGTGAACAAGGGCAACAACATCAAGAGCGCCACGACCAAGTCTTCCGGAGGCGGCCAGGCGCACGAGAACCGTCCTCCCTACTACGCGCTCTGCTTCATAATGCGCGTCAAGTGAAACACCCGTCGGAAAGGGCATGCCGATGAGACGATTGCTCTTGCTGGTAGCTGCGTCTGCCGCGACGGTCGCGCCCCTCGCGGCGCGCGCCGACGCGCCGACCTACGTGATGGGGATACCGTCCGCCCCAACGCTCTACATCACGCCCGCCGCCGCGATGAACGAAGGCGGCGTCGCGAGCGCGGAGGACAACCCCTGGCTCGCGCTGAACGGCGCGTACCCGTCGATGGCGCTCGCGGCGACGACCGGCGGCGTCTCGCGCGTGGAGCGTGCGGACGAGCCGCAGCTCGTGCTGGAGTCCGCCGAGTCTGGCTTCCCCCTCGAGCGCGCGAAGCCGGACTACTATCTCGCGGACGTCATAGAGCCGCCCGAGGGCGTTGACTGGACCGCCACGCACGCCGCGTTCCTCGCGCTGCCGGAGTCCGAGCGCGCCGGCTTCATCTTCGACGACGAGGGGCACCGCCTCTTTGCGGCGAAGGGCGGGACGGTCAGGTTCGAGTGGACGCTCGCCGGGGGCGCGCGCCGCCAGATGACGTACAACGTCGCGCTGTCCGCGCGGGGGCGTCCGCGCCGCATCTACTGGACGGACCATCCGTACAACGCGCCGGGCGTGGACCTCAGCGGCAAGTTCGTCAGGTTCTTCGGGAGCGAGGAGCTTCTCGCCGTGCGCTACGGGACGGTCACCAACGTGGTCGCGGGCGTTCCGCAGGTCGTGACGAACAAGGTGGTGAGCGGACTCTACATCGACCAGTCCACGAAGCTCCTCTACGCCTACGGGCAGCTCCAGGGGCAGGTCGTGATGGCCTACTACGACACGGGCCTCTTCGACCGCCTCCTGCACGTGCAGGTCGTCGAGATCTGCCGTCCGGTGGTGAACAGGCTCAAGGGTGAGATCGGACGCGCCCTCAGGCCTGACGGACGCGGCTACGACGTCTCCGGACTCCGCGCCCGCCCGACCTACGTCCAGGCGTCCGACAACCGCGGCGACTGGTACTACCAGCACCAGGGGCGCTACTCGTACAGCCCCAAACAAGGCAACGTCTATCCGCTCCGCCCGACCGTGGACTGTCCGTGGAACATGGAGGTCTATTGGATGGAGACGGACGAGATGGAGGTTGACTGGCCTTTCGAGCTCGACCACTACGCGTGCGATTGGCCGGAGGACGCGACCGTGTTCGTCCGCGGCGACGGCGACGACTCCGGGCGTCCCGTCTATGTCCCGTCCGACTACTCCGCGACGCTGATGAGCTACCAGGATCCGGAGGGGCACGCGCGCGCCGTGACGTCGGACGGCACGTTCAACACTCTCGGCGAGGGCTGGTCGCTCCTGCGGCTCACGGCGGACGACGACATCTGGTTCGTCCCGGTGCATTCGATCCTGCGCACGAACGCGGACTACTTCACTCTCAGGCCGGAGGAGATACGCGTCGGACTCGAGCTCACGCTCCGCACAGGCGCCGCCGCCGGTCTCGCGCCCGGATTCTCGCCGAACTGCGATCCGGAGAGCCCCGGCTACATCTACCGCGCAGCGAGCGATCCGGTGTGGAACGCGGCGATATACTCCGATCCGCAGCCGGACTCCTCCGGCAGCGGTTCAGCGACGAACGTGGCGTCCGGCGCGTCGTCCGGCGACACCAACACCTACGCGTCCGTCATCTACGCGGTCTCAGCCCTTTGCGAGGAGAGGCCTCCGCAGGTCGAGGTCTGGTGGAACACGACGATAGAGGAGGAAGGCATGCCGAAGCCGCTGACGATCCCGACGCTTCCGCAGGTCTATTCCGTCCGCTGGCCCGTCACCGGCGAGACTCCGCAGATCGTCATCGCCTCGCAGCTAGGAAGCGCGAGCGAGTCGCTCTACTCGCACAACGCGGCTCTCGTCCTTCCCGACGCGTCGGCGTCGGCGACGGTTCCGTCGCGCAAGTTCTTCGACGACATCGACGGCGGAACCGTCATGTTCTGGGTCAAGCCCGCGGCTGGGTTCTCCGGCGACGGCGAGGCGTCCGTCCTGACGATGTCCAACAGCTCCGGCACGTCGTTCTGCGTCGATCTCAGGGTCGCCGACTCCGAGACGAACGTCGTGTTCTCGCTCGGCGGGACGAGAAGGTATTCGTGTCCGGTCGCGAAGAACGCCCTCGACTGCGGAGGATGGTACCACGTCGCCGCCACGTTCTCCAACAACATGGACGGGAACGGCACGGCCAGGTTCTACGTGAACGGAAGGCTCCCCGGCACGCAGGCGCAGTACAAGGCGCTCCTGCCGCTGACATGGCTTGTCGGAATTCCCCACGGCGGCGCCATCGGCGCATGCGGCGACACGCCGGCGCGCGCGGGGGTCTGCGTGGGCGAGCTCATGATGTGGAACCGCGTCCTCACCGCTTCCGAGATCAGGGAGGAGATGAGCAGGACGCACGAGGGGCGCGAGAACCACCTCACGGGATGCTTCAGCTTCGCCGACGGCATGAAGATCGACGCTTCCGGGACCGACTCGCAGCGGTTCACGGAGAGGGTTCTCGGAACGCGCTGCGTCGCGAGCGGCTGCCGGATCGACGGGAACGGACCTCCGGCGCTTGGGACGGGGCTGCTGGATCCCGACGCCAACACGGCGCCGAAGGTCTATGTGCAGAACGATCCCGGCGAGACGGGCTACAACCCGAACGAGGAGCACGCCGTCGTGATGCCTGGTTCCGGCGGATACGTCGTGTGGGCGCTGCGCTCCGACCTGAACTCCGCGACGTCGTCCGAGCCCGGCGTCCTCGTCGAGTACGTGAAGGGCGGCAGGAAGGCGATGCAGTGGCTCGACGTCGTCGTGACGAACAGCGTCTATGCCGAGCTTGCGGGCGACTGCGTCGCGGGCAAGGCGTTCCCGGGTCCGCATCCGATAGACCTCTTCGACGATCCGTGGTGCCCGGAGGACAAGTGGGACGAGCCGTCCGCGACGGCGCCCGCGTTCCGCGACCGCAAGGGGCAGCTCTGGGCGCGCGCGGCCGGCAGAGCGACGATGCGGATGTACTACAGGATGCAGGAGGGCTTCGCGTTCCCGTCGCTGGACAGGGATCGCTGGCCGTCGATCGGCACGTCCGTCCCGTGGCTTTCGCTGCTCGGGGACTCTCCCTCCGCGACGACGGTCCTCTCGCAGAAGCCGCATCCGTGGGTATGGCGCGTGAGCTGGCCGGACGCCGTGCCCGAGATGGAGATCGGACGTACGCTGACCGTCGCGGCGTCCGGGCTCCCCGAGGTGTGGAACGGGAAGTCCGTCGGCATCGTCTGGCCCGCGACGGACGCCGAACGCGACGCCACGGCGGTCCTCTTCGACCCGACGGTGGAGCAGTCGAGCGGCTTCCCGAAATCGACATACGACACAGTCGCCGCGGCGATCGCCGACCTCGGCATCAAGCAGGGCGCGGGCGGCAACGCGTCGCTCAAGAAGGGACGCTGGAGGTTCGACGGACTCCCCCCGTCCATCTCGACGCGCTTCAGCATCGACACGACGGCGGACGTCGGGAGCTGCATAAAGCTGGCCGGCGAGATGGAGGACAACAAGGCTGGCGTCTCGCTTCTCCACGTCAACGTCCTCAACGACGGCGAGCGCGAGGCGCTCAAGACGCTCCTGGACGGCACGGCGTCCGCAGCCGGCAAGACGGCCTGGCGCACGGCCATCGACGCGCTCGCTACGAAGTGCGTGAAGCCGAGTCCGCACGTCTGGGTGTCGGACACGGAGGACAGGATCGACTACTCGCCGCGCGACCACTACGCGCTCTTCTCCATGGGCGCGACGAACTACGTCACGCTGATCGAGAACGACTCCACGAACGCGCTCATGAACGTCGCGACCGGCGACCCGATCTCGATGCACATCGTCAGGATCGTCCCGAAGTACTGGACGGGCCGCGTCGTCACGCGCGAGGACCAGTACAACCTCCTCTCGCAGCAGCTCTCGGTGATATACTCCGAGTCGTTCGCCGGCGACCCGAAACAGTACGTCTTCGAGTGGCGCAAGTGCCGTCCGCACGCCGACGGGTCCGTGCCGAACGACTTCGACGGCGAGTACGTCGCGAAATTCGATCCGACCGCCGGGCTCACGCGCTTCGTGATCGGCGGACAGGGGGACACTCTCGCGAACATGGTGAACACCTACTACGCGATGCGCTACCGCGCGGCGTCCGAGAGCTCGCCCGCGTACGCGACGATGGGGTACGGATGGAGCGAGTGGACCGATCCGCCCGCGCTGGCCGAGGGCTGGGTGCAGCGCGTCCTGAACAACGTCACGCCGTTCGCGCAGAGGATGCGCGACCTCGCCTCCAACGAGGCCGAGACGCCCGTATCCATGATAGTGCAGGCCGGCGCGCCGTACGAAGGCGACGTCGCGCTCAACCAGGACAACCTCGCGTCCGTCGGACTCATCCAGCTCTACGAGACGCTCCTCTCCAAGGCGGAGTCCATGTCGCTCGCGGTCGGCATAAACGATCCGGACGCCAACAAGCAGCTCCAGCTCGCCGTGGCGCGCCTGGCGGACCTCTACAACACGCTCGGCGACGAGGCGTGGACGGACGCCCTGAATCCGACGATCGGCTTCGGCGCGAACTTCGACAACACGCAGATGACCGGCTTTGAGCTGGACTACGGCGCGCTCTCCTCGACGCTCTTCGCGTTCGACAACCAGGTGCCGACGCTGCTCGACGAGGAGCTTGCGCTCCTGCGCGGACGCACGGGTGACAACGCCCCGTCCACGCGCATCTCGCCGTACTACAACCGCCTCGTCTGGAACTTCACGAAGGGGATCACGGCGGGTGAGGTCGCCTACGCCGTCAACTACGACATCAGCGGCAACAACAAGGGGATCATTGACGCCAACGACGCGGCGGAAATGTTCCCGCAGGGGCACGGCGACGCGTACGGGCACTACCTCTCGGCCCTCTCAGGCTACTACAGGCTTCTCAGGAATCCGTACTTCGACTGGGGCGAGCCGGCGATGGGCGAGATGGTCGTGGCGGACTCCGTGGTCAATGTCGATTACTACGACGAGGCGCAGTTCGCGAAGGCGGCGTACAACGTCGCGAAGGTCGCGGCCGAGACGGTGGACCGCACGGCGCGCAAGGCGTACCGCGACAACGGCGGCGCGACCGGAGCGGGCTACCTCGACAGGGACGCGACGCGCAACTTCGGCTACGGCGAGTGGGCCTCGCGCGGCGGCTACGGCGCGCTCTGCAACTGGGCCGTCGGAAACGCGCTACTCGTCGCCGAGCCGAAGAGCGGCAACTACTGGCGCCACAGGTTCACCGGAGGGGAGTCCGCGATCGGCGTCGCGTTCGACGCGAACGACCAGTACGCGCTCTCGGCGGGCGGACCCTGGACCGTCGAGTTCCAGATCGTCCCGTCCGAGTCCGCCGTTCCGCAGAACTCCGCCGAGGGGCCGGACACGCTCGTGGCGCTTGCCTCGCAGACGCGCGCTCTCGCGTTCTCCCGCGACCCGGAGACCGGCATGGCCTACGCCTCGCTCCACGCGCTAGCGCCGGTCACCAACACGGTTAGGTTGGCCTACTACTTCTACACCAACTCCGTCGCGACTGCGGAGTCTGACCTCGGGACGTACACGGACGTGACGCTGCGCGTCGGCGACATGCTGTTCGCGTGCGTGTTCGTCGGACCCGGCGCGCCTTCGGCCTTCCCGCAGTCGTACGTCCCGCCGCTCACCGTCGAGGACTTCCGCGACCGTCCGCCCGAGTTCAGCGGCTGGGGCTGCCAGAAATCGTTCGGGTACTTCGACGAGGACGCCGGGGAGACCGTCGTCCAGTCCGGACTCGTGACCTACGAGGACACCGAGATCGAGTTCATCGTCGATAGCGAGCCCAGTGCGGTTGTGGAGATCGGCGTCGCGCCGTCCGGACGCAACACGCTGGTCGCGCTGCGTCGCACCGTGCCAGGCACGGCGGAGGCGGTGCTCATCGACCGCTCCGGCGCGGTCGAGGCGTCCGCCGTGCTCGACGCCGACTTCTCGCTTGACCTAGGGGACGGCTTCGTCCAGCTCGCCGGCGACGGGTACGGCGGAGAGATCGGCGAGCTCCGCGTCTGGACGGACGCCGCGCGCTCCAACGCCCAGCTGCACGAGAAGCGAGAGTGCGTCTCACCGACGTCCGCCGGCCTGGCCCTCTACCTAAGGACGATCGCGGACGACCCTGCGGTGATAATGGCGGCCTCCAACGTGGAGCTTCAGGACGAGACGTCCGCGTCGGTCGTTTGGTCCGTCGAGGGCGGCGAGTGGATCGTCGAGCACGAGAGCGGAATGAGCATCGACTTCGAGGACGAGGGGCTCAAGCGCATCGACCGCTCCACGGTCACGGAGCTCGCTTCGCTGGCGGACCTCATACCGACGATCCAGAAGAAGATCGACCAGATGGACGCGGGGCTGAATCCCCTCGGGCTCGCCTCCGGCGCGCTCCAGTTCGACCTCACGCCCATCGCGCCCGGCGAGGACGGGATGTCCCACTTCGAGCAGATACGCGAGCGCGCGGGGACGGCGCTCTCCAACGCGCGCAAGTCGCTCGAGAAGGCGCAGTTCTACGGCTCGCGCACTAGGATGCTGCTGGAGTCGCAGGTGTCGCGCGAGGACCAGCTGGAGACGATGGAGCTCGAGGCGAAGAACAGGCTCATCGAGTACTTCGGCTATCCGTACGAAGGGGACATAGGCCCGGGCGGGACGTATCCGCAGGGCTACGACGGACCGGACATCTACAACTACGCGTGGATGGAGCCGGCGCTCTACGGACTCAAGGACGACGAGGACGTGAAGTCCGTCACGACCAACCTGGTGGTCCGCGACTCCTCCGCCTTCCGCAACGGGCTCGCCGTGCTGCTTCCCAACCTCGGCAAGACGAAGGACTTCGCCACGCTGACATACGAGAAGTCCGCCACCGGAATCATCCTCAAGCCGTCCTCCGTCACCGGCAGGAGGCGCGCGTGCGGGCAGATCCAGGAGAAGATGGGCGAGATGCTCGTCGCGTACCGCGACTACAAGCGCGCGCTCGACGACTGGGCCGCGGCGAACAACACCTTCGAGTACGAGATCGGGACCATAAGGCTGCAGGCCGGATTCCACACCGCGAAGCAGTTCCTGTCGTCCGCGCGCGTAGCCTTCGAGACCTTCCAGTCCGCGCAGGACGCGGTCGTCAAGGCGTCCATCAACACGCTCGAGTTCGCGAGCAAGCAGGGCAAGCTCATCCAAGAGTCGATCATCGGCTCGACGCCGAAGATCGTCGGCGCGGGCCTCACCGTCAACACGGACCCCCAGTCGCTCGTCGCCGCCGCGGTCGTCCCGTCCAAGCTGACGCACCAGATATCCACGGACATGGCGATACTCGCCATGAAGAACGAGCTCATCGTGTTCGACAAGATCGGGGCCGGCTTCGACGTCGCCGACCGCGTGCTCGACGCGACGGCCGACTATGTCGAGACCTACGACGGATACTACCAGCGCGCGAAGGACGCGGCGCGCTCCGTTCTCGACGCGGCGCGCGACTGCCAGAGCGCGTACGCCGAGCTCCTGAACGCCGAGGCCGCGGTGGAGACCGTCGTCGCCGAGGCGGAGCGCGCGATTGAGGAGCGGACGCTCGCGAGGCAGCAGGCGACGGATGCGCTCACCAAGGCGCGCTACAACGAGATGTTCTTCCGCATCGTGCGCAACAACGCGCTCTCGCGCTACTCCGCGCAGTTCGACCTCGCGCAGAAGTACGTCTGGCTCGCGGCGCAGGCGTACGACTACGAGACGGGGCTCCTCTCCACCGACCGCGACAGCGGCGAGCGGTTCCTCGCGCGGATCGTCGGCACGCGCACCATAGGCGAGTTCGACGACGACGGCGACCCGATCGTCGCCTCCGACGCGGCGAAGGGAGACGGCGGCCTCGCGGCGGTGCTGGCGGAGATGGACGGGAACTGGTCCGTCCTCAAGCCGAGGCTCGGCATCAACAACCCGCAGCCGTACGCGACGTGGTTCTCGCTGAGGCACGACCTCTTCCGCATATACGACGGCGAGGACGGCGACGGCGAGTGGAAGACGGCGCTGCGCGGCCGCATGGTTTCCGACCTGAACGACGTCCCCGAGTTCCGCCACTACTGCCAGCCGCTCGCCGGATCGTCGTCCGAGAGGGAGCCCGGGCTCGTCATCCCGTTCCCGTCCGTCATAGCCCACGGCTACAACTTCTTCGGCGAGCCTCTCGCCGGCGGCGACGCCGCGCTCGACTCCACCTACTACGCGACGCACATATCGTCCGCCGGAATCCACTTCGAGGGCTTCGACGACTCCGTCCTCGCGAAGACGCCGACGGCCTACCTCGTCCCGGTCGGCGAGGACAGGATACGCGCTGTCGGCGACCCGGGCACCGTGATCTCCTGGCGCGTCGTTGACCAGACGATCCCGGCCCCGTACGCCATCGGCTCGACGCAGCTGGACGACCCGGACTGGACCCCGCTCTACGACGGCGGCACAGGCGGGAACGACCTCGGCGCGCGCATCCGCAGGCACCCGTCCTTCCGCGCCTACTACGGCAAGGCGGGCGATGAGCCGTCCGACGACTCGCTCGACTGCACGCGCCTCGTCGGAAGGTCCGCCTGGAACACGAAGTGGCTTCTCATAATACCGGCCGGCTCGCTCGGCGCGGACCGCGACGCGGCGCTGTCGGCGTTCGTGAACGGCGTGGACGCCGACCGCGACGGCGTCATCGACTACAACGGCGTCTCCGACATAAGGCTCGGACTCAAGACGTACTCGTCCAGCGGCAACTAGGGAGGGAACCGGAAAT
Source organism: Kiritimatiellia bacterium (assembly GCA_017650345.1). Classification (GTDB taxonomy): domain Bacteria; phylum Verrucomicrobiota; class Kiritimatiellia; order RFP12; family UBA1067; genus UBA1067. The sequence goes on from JAGCFB010000003.1 coordinate 11,035, forward strand.
GAACGCAGGAAACGGAATTGCTCTCGGAATCGCCGCGCTGGCCCTCGCCTCCGCGCCGTGCGTGCTGCGCGGCGAGACGCCGGCCGCGGTGACCCCTTACACCTTCATCGGACGCGTCATGGACGCGCGCCACCGTGGCTTCGACACGAACCGCATCGCGCGGCTATCCGCGCGCGACTCGTCGGGGAGGCTCCTCGCCGAGTCGAAGACGTTCTTCGCGTCCGGCTCGCGGAACAACTACGTCCTCGACATCCCGATGGCGACCGGCGCGGCGAAGGGGTTCGCCGTGCAGAGCGACGGACTTGAGATAACGGCGGTCGATGAGTCCGGGAAGACCTGGAGCGGCGTCGTGGTGGACGCCTCTGCCGGCGCGCCCGCCGGAGTGCGGGAGGTGGACATCGTCCTCGGCGAGGACCTCGACGGCGACGGGATCGACGACGCGCTCTACCGCCAGCTGAAGGCGCAGTGGGAGGCGAGCGAGTACTGGAGGCGCGGCGAGACCTTCGATCCGGAGCGCGACTACGACGGCGACGGCGTCTCCACGATCCGCGAGGGGCTCGTCGGGACCGATCCGTTCAACCCGGACGACTCGCTCAGGATTACGGCATTCGCGAAGAGGGACGCGTCCGGCGGCGGGCGGACCAGGGCCGGCGCGCCGGAGGGCGGCGCGGAGGAGCCGTACGCGCTTTCGTTCAACGCGCTCGGCGGCCGCGCCTACACCGTGGAGGAGTCAACCGACCCGGACGCCCAGGTCTGGACCAGGCGCGACTTCGAGATGGAGTCCGGGGAGTCCGCAAACGTCGTCGCCATGCCGTCCGACGCACGACGCACGCCGTGCACGATCTATCTTCTTCCGTCCTCGCCTGCGAGGGCGCTCTTCCGCATCCGCGCCGAATAGTCGAATAGCCTCACGTCGCCCGATTTGGTATAATATAGCCATGCTTCTTGAAATCAAAGACTTGAGCGTTTCCTACAGAAACGACGAAGGCGAGGTCAACCCCGCCGCGATTGACGTCAATCTCACGCTGGACCGCGGACAGGTGCTCGGCATCGTCGGCGAGTCCGGGAGCGGCAAATCGACCGTCTCCATGAGCGTCGCGCGCCTCCTGCCGAGTCCGCCCGCCTTCTATCCGAAGGGGCGCATCCTGCTGGACGGCGTGGACATGCTGACATTGCCGCTTCCCGAGCTGAGGAAGATGCGCGGACGCAAGATCGGCGTCATATTCCAGGATCCGATGGGCTCGCTCTCGCCGCTCCACCGCATCGGCGAGCAGCTCGTCGAGACGATCCTCCTCCACGAGAAGATGTCCCCCAAGGCCGCCGAGGCGATGGCCCTCGAATGGCTCGGCAAGGTCGGCATTCCCGATCCCGCCGTCCGCGCGCGCGCCTACCCCCACGAGCTGTCCGGCGGAATGCAGCAGCGCGTGATGATCGCGATGGGGCTCATGCTGGGTCCGGACCTCGTCATCGCCGACGAGCCGACGACCGCGCTGGACGTGACGATCCAGGCGCAGGTCCTCCGCCTCATGCGCGACCTCCACCAGTCCAACTCGGGCGTACTTCTCATCACCCACGACCTCGGCGTCGTCTCCCAGATGGCCACGAAGCTCGCCGTCATGAAGGACGGGCGCGTCGTGGAGACGACGGACGACCCCGCCGCGTTCTTCGAGATGCCCAAGCATCCGTACTCGCAGGGGCTCATCCGCGAGGCGAAGCGAATGGAGCTGGAGGCGTGAAGCGCATAGGCATCATCGGCGCGGGCCGCTTCGGCATGGCCCTCGCCGAATCGCTGACGAACGCCGGCACCGAGGTCCTCCTCATCGACCGCAACCGTCCGGCGATCCAGAACGCCAGCGAGTTCGCGACGGCGCTCCAGGGCGACGCGACGCAGCCGCACGTCCTTGAGGAGGCCGGCTTCGGCGAGTGCGACCTCGTCGTTGTCGCCATCGGAAGCAACATCGAGGCGTCCATGATGGCCACGGCGAACTGCAAGGAGCTGGGCATACCCAACGTGGTGGCCAAGGCGACGAGCGAGCTCCACGGCAAGATCCTGCGCCGCATCGGCGCGGACACGGTGATCTACCCCGACCGCGACAGCGCGCACCGCCTGGCCCGCGCGATCGCGAACCACGACGTCATCGACTTCCTGGAGGTTTCCGAGGGCTACTCGATCGCCGAGATCGACGTGCCGGACGGGATGCGCGGCAAGTCCCTGGCGGACAGCGACTTCCGCAACGCGACCGGGCTCACGGTCCTCTGCATCCGCAGGGCGGACGCCGATCCGGCCAAGCCGCGCACCGTCGTCATACCGCGCGCGGACGCCGTTTTGCAGTCCGACGACAAGCTTATCGTCTTCGGCGAGACCAAGAAGCTGGACGGGCTCTCCTGACGATGGCGAAGTTCGTCATACGCGGCGCGCGCGCCGTATCTGGCGTCCACGCCGTCCCCGGCAACAAGAACGCCGTCCTTCCAATGATCGCCGCGTCGCTCCTGACCGGCGAGCCGGTGACGCTCACGAACGTGCCGGAGATATCGGACGTCGCGGACATGCTGGAGGCGGCGAAGGGCTTCGGTGCGAAGGTCGCGCGCGACATGAAGGAGGGGCGCGTCGTCATCGAGACGCCGAAGCTGAAGTCCGCCGCGATATCCGCCGACCTCGCCGCCAGGATGCGCACGAGCTTCCTCTTCGCCGGTCCGCTCCTCGCGCGCGCCGGACGCGCGTCGCTTCCGCCGCCGGGCGGGGACGCGATAGGGCACCGCAGGCTGGACACCCACTTCGCCGGATTCCGAGCGCTCGGCGCGAAGGCGGTGGCGGGGCGGAAGGCGCTCCGCTTCAAGGGCGAGCTGAAGGGCGCGAAGATGCTCCTGGACGAGGCGAGCGTGACGGCGACCGAGAACATCCTGATGGCGAGCGTGCTCGCGAAGGGCAGGACGGAGATATACAACGCGGCGTGCGAGCCGCACATCGTCGATCTCGCGAAGATGCTCAACGCGATGGGCGCGAAGGTGGAGGGCGCCGGCACGAACCTGATCCGCGTGGAGGGCGTGGAGTCGCTGCACGGATGCGAGGCGCGCGTCGGTTGCGACTACATCGAGGCGGGAAGCTACATCGCGGCGGCCGCGGTCACGGGCGGCGAGCTGACGCTTACGGGGGTGGACCCAGAGCCGTTCGCCGTCCTGGAGGGTCCGTTCCGCCGCTTCGGCGTCACGTGGTCCATATCGTCCGCTGAGCGGAAGCTCCACTTCGTCCCGAAGAAGAAGCGCCTGCGGATGCGCTACGACCTGGGCGACGCCATACCGTCCGTCTCGGATGGCACGTGGCCGGCCTTCCCGTCCGACCTCCTATCCATCCTCGTGGTTCTTGCGACGCAGACGCGCGGAACGTGCCTCTTCTTCGAGAAGATGTTCGAGTCGCGCCTGTACTTCGTGGACAAGCTCATCCAGATGGGCGCGAAGATAGTGCAGTGCGATCCGCACCGTCTCGTGGTGACTGGTCCGTCGCAGCTCTGCGGCTGCACGGTTTCCTCGCCGGACATCCGCGCAGGCATCGCGCTGGTGATCGCCGCGCTAGCCGCGAAGGGCGAGTCGCAGATACTGAACGCCGAGGTCGTCGATCGCGGCTACGTGGCGGTGGACAGGAGCCTCGCCGCCCTCGGCGCGGACATAGAGCGCAAGTAGCCCGCTCGTCGGGCGTCCCGAGGGCTCGCTCCAGTGTTTTTCTTGGCAAACTGCGAATCATCCTTGCGCTTGCAAGCACGGTGAATTAGTGGTAAAATATTTAAACACTGGAGACTATGTTCTAAACCTTCATGGGGAGAACCATGCAGAATTTCGTAACGAAAGCGGTGAAGTCGGCCTTGGACGGGCCGAGACGGGCGGTTTTGGCCGCTTTTGCGCTTGCCGGGTGGACGTTCGGCGCGGCCGCTGAGCCTGTGGTGCAGGTCGGCGACGCGCAGTTCGACACGCTCGCCGAGGCCGTCGCGGAGACCTCCGCCGGAACCCGCGCCGTTCTCCTCCAGGACGTTGACGAGTCCGTGGAGATTCCCGAAGGCACGACCTTCTACCTCGACGAGGGCGACCACACGTTCCTCGGAACGTTCACCGGCGCAGGAAAGCTGAACATGGCCGCCATGCCGAAGAAGTACTCTGAGGACGGCGACGCGAACGGTCCGACGCTCTTCGGCACGGAATGGACGGGCGCGTTCCAGGTCGCCTGGGATCCCGGCAACAAGCGCTTCGTGTTCGACGACTTCGGCGTGTCCGGCTCCACGGTCGAGTGTCTTGGCGGGGGCGGCGCGTTCTCCCCCGTCCCCAGCACGCGCTGGAAGAGCGGCGGAAGCGTCCCGACGGTGCTGCCCGCCATTTCAGTGTCGGCGGGCGTAGTATGGACCGTCAAGCGCGAGTGGAATACCGATCCAGGGACCGTGTTCTCGTCACTCTCCGGCGCCGGCACGCTCCTCGTGCAGGGCATGGCGGGTCCGCTCGCCGGCAACGTGGCGGACGTCCACTACAGGTTCGAGAAGGTCGATGGCTTCACAGGAGTCCTCGGCGGCGGCGCGCGCAGGAGGGCGGACTTCTCCTTCGGCGACATCGCGTTCGACGATCCCGGTTTCGACGAGTGCCTGGTGAAGCTGGACGAGAACGCCAACGTGAGCGGACTCGACGCGACCACGCTGAACGGGGTCGCGACGCCCCTCGTGTCCGGCACCGTCGGCGGACAGCCGGGCGTCTATCTCGCGCGCGCAGGGCTGCCCGAGACGGGCGAGCTCTTCCTCACGGTTGACGAGGCGCTGGCCGCCGCGCTGGCGCAGGATCTCGGAATCGTCGCCGTGTACGACGGGACGTCCGAGCCGAAGGACGACTGGATATACGAGGAAGGCTTCTACACGCGCTACGCGGCTATGATCGGCGGTCGCGGCTTCATGACGCTTTCCGAGGCCATAGCCGAAGCCCAGCCCGGCGACGTGATCGTGCTCAGGCGTCCCGCGTCCGACGACGTGGTCCTCGCCGAGGGCGTCACGCTCGACTGCGGCGAGAACGTCTATACGGGAACCTTCAGCGGCGCCGGAACGATCAAGCTCTCCTACAAGCCCTCGAAGCTGCTCGAAACGTTCCCGACGATGGGCGACGGCTGGACCGGACGCTTCATCGCGGACTGGGAGGGCGGCTTCAACAACCGCTTCGACGTCAACGCCTTCGGCAACGAAAACTCCGTCGTCGAGGTGACTCGTCTCGCCGGCGGCTACATCGGCGAGGAGGAGTCCGATGACTACCAGGATCCGTTCACGAGCCTTCCGATGATCGACGTGTCCGGCACCATGACGCTCAACAACAACTTCGTCCATCGCGACAACGTCGAGGGCGAGACGGTCAGGAACACCGTGCTCTCCGCCGTAACCGGGAGCGGAACGCTCACGATCGAGGACAACATAATGTGCGCGATCGGAACGTTCGACCACTTCACCGGCACCTTCGCGACGACCAACATCTACGAGGAGACGGACCTTGGCGCGTTCATCGGCAACATCGTGACGGACGACGACCTCGTGGCTCACGTCTGCTTCCTCAAGACGACCCCGACGACCATCATCGCCAACCTCGACACGTTGACCGTCAACGGCGCCGCCGGCGACTTCATTCTCGACTCCGTCGCGGCCCAGCCTGGCGTCTATCTCGCGGCCGCTGAGGTCGTGAACAAGGACGGCACGAGCGGCGAGGAGTCCGTCACGGGCCGCTACGCGTTCCTTTCGGACGCGGCGGACGCGGCGGGCGGCGAGCTGCTTGTCTCGCTTCTTGCGGACACGGAGGCGTACGTCATGACGGTCGGCGAGCGCATCCACGTGCGCGGCAACGGATACGCCGTCAACGTGTCCGCCCCGGAGGACGCGGCTCTTTCGGTCACGACCGACGAGACTTTCGACAACGCCAAGCTGTACGTCTGCGTCTCCACTATTCCCGAGAACCTGTACTCCGTCACGGCTGACGGCACGGCGATAGCCGGCTCGCCGTTTACGGAAGCGGCGGCTGCCTTCGAGGCGGCGCTGGCGTCCGAGGGCTCCGTCGTCAGGGTCGCTGTGGAGTCCGGCGCGGACCCGGTCCTGGACGGCGAGCTCGCCGAGCGCGTCGCCGCGTGGTTCGTCGTGAGGCCTGCGCTCAAGACTTACACGATGTACAGGGACGGGAACGACGGCGTGTTCACCATCGCGGCGTCCGACGCGTCCGCCATCATCGACGCCGGAATCGAGAACCCGGCGTCCAAGCCGGACGGCTCGTCCATGTCCTACGCCCAGGCCGCCGCGCTCGGACTCCTCACGATCGACGGACTCAACGTGACGGTCGGACAGTTCAGCGTCACGTCCATCTCCGCCTTGGCCGACGGGAAGACGACGCTCAAGGTGTCCGGCTCGCCGAGCGACAGCTACTCCGTCACGTACTACCTGCTCGCCAAGGGCTCGCTGGACGCGGCCTGGCCGGATACGGACGCCGCGATCTCGACAACGCAGACGGGCGTCGTGGTTGTTGACGCGACTGCTCCCGGCGAGGCGAGGTTCTATCTAGTGGTTGCGAAGATTGCAAACAAGTAAGCGATGAAATTCAGCACTGTCGAGGAATGCTTGGAGGCGCTCCGCAAGGGGGAGACGATACTCGTAACTGACGACGCCGACAGGGAGAATGAAGGCGACTGCATATGCGCGGCGGAGCACGCGACACTTGAGAACGTCAACTTCATGGCCACGTATGCGCGCGGACTTATCTGCATGCCGATGAGCGGCGATCTCTGCGATAAGCTCGATCTCCCGCAGATGGTAAGCGCCAATACGGACAACCACCAGACCGCCTTCACCGTGTCCATCGACTCCGTCGGAACGACGACAGGGATTTCCGCCGCAGAGCGCTCCATGACGGCGCTTGCATGCGTCCGCGACGATGCCGGGCCGTCCGACTTCCGCCGTCCGGGGCACATGTTCCCGCTCCGCGCGCGTGAAGGCGGCGTCCTCCGCCGCGCGGGCCACACAGAGGCGACTGTTGACCTGTGCCGGCTCGCCGGGCTCAAGCCAGCCGGACTCTGCTGCGAGATCATGAAAGAGGACGGCACTATGGCGCGCATGGGCGATGTGCAGGCGTTTGCCGAGCGGCACGGACTGAAACTTATGACCATTGCGGACCTCATAGCGTACCGCCGCAAGCACGACAGGCTTGTCGATTGCGTGGAGGAGGTGGACCTTCCGACCGAGCACGGACACTTCCGGCTGAGGATGTACAAGAGCCGGATCAGCGGATTCGAGCATCTTGCGCTCGTGAAGGGCGACGTGGCGGACGGAGAGCCGGTTCTTGTGAGGGTGCATTCCGAGTGCTTCACCGGCGACGTCCTCGGCAGCGAGCGCTGCGACTGCGGACCCCAGCTGCACCGCGCGATGGAGATGATCGAGAGGGAGGGGCGCGGCGCCGTCCTCTACATGCGCCAGGAGGGGCGCGGGATCGGACTCGCCAACAAGCTCCACGCCTACAGGAAGCAGGAGGAGGGCATGGATACGGTCGAGGCGAACGTCGCGCTCGGCTTTCCGCCGGACCTCCGCGACTACGGCGAGGGCGCGCAGATGCTGGTCGATCTCGGGATACGCAAGCTCAGGCTCATGACGAACAACCCGTGCAAGATCGCGGGTCTGGAGGGGTACGGACTCGAGATCGTAGAGCGCGTGCCGATCGTCATCGAGGCGAACTGCCACGACAGACGCTACCTGGACACGAAGAAGAACAAGATGGGGCATCTGCTGTGACCGATTTTTCGAAGCTCCTCAATCCGGAGCAGTGCGCCGCCGCGACGGCGGGGGAAGGTCCGCTGCTGGTTCTTGCGGCGGCGGGGACGGGGAAGACGAGGACGCTGGTCCACCGCGTCGCGTACCTGGTGGAGCAGGGGGTGCCGGCGGACCGGATAATGCTCCTCACCTTCACGAACCGCGCGGCGCGCGAGATGCTCGATCGCGCGCAGAAGGTCGTCGGCGACGCCGTCGCGCCGATATGGTCCGGCACGTTCCACTCCATCTGCGCGCGCCTCCTGCGCCGCTACGGATCGTCGCTCGGCTACACGCCGGGATTCTCCATCCTCGACGAGGACGACCAGAGGAAGCTCCTGGGCGAGCTCATCAAGGCGTCCGTCAAGGACCCCAAGGACTTCCCCAAGAAGGAGGTCGTCGCCAAGATGATATCCGAGGCGGCGAACGAGCGCAAGCCCGTCGGCTTCATCGCCGCGCGCTGGCAGACGAAGTCCGCCGGCTTCACGTCCGAGGAGATCGTGGCGATCGCGGAGAAGTACGACGCGCGCAAGCGCGAGCTGGACTCGATGGACTTCGACGACCTGCTCGTGAACGGACTGCGCCTCCTCAAGGAGAACCAGCGCGTCCGCGAGATGCTGCAGGAGCACTTCCTCCACGTCCTCGTGGACGAGTACCAGGACACGAACGGACTCCAGGCGGAGTTCACGGACATCCTGGCGGCGCGGCACCGCAACATCATGGCGGTCGGCGACGACTTCCAGTGCATCTACACGTGGCGCGGCGCGCAGATCGAGAACATCCTCGACTTTCCGAAGCGCTGGGAGGGCTGCCGCATCGTGAAGCTGGAGCGGAACTACAGGTCCGTCCCCGGCGTCCTCGACGTCGCGAACGCGGTGATGAAGGACTCCCCCCGCCAGTTCGAGAAGACGCTGCGTCCGTTCCGCTCCGCGAACGGGGACCGTCCGTGGCTCTACAAGGTCTATGACGGGCGCACGCAGGCGTCGGAGATGCTCCGGCTCGTTCGCGAGGCGCGCGACACCGGCTACCTCCACCGCGACATCGCTATCCTGTACCGCAGCCACTTCCAGTCCATCGACGTCCAGATGACGCTCGCTCGCGCGAACGTCCCGTTCCGCATCACGTCCGGCGTGGGCGTCTTCGAGCAGGTGCACGTCAAGGACGTCCTCGCCTACCTGCGGCTTCTGGTGAATCCGTCGGACGAGCTGTCCTTCATGCGCTTCGTGTCGCTCCTTCCCGGGGTCGGCGAGGTCAGCGCGCGCAAGTTCTGGGAGAAGCTGGGGCGCCAGTTCGATCCGAAGCGCCGCGAGGACCGCGACGCGCTCGGCGGAATGCTTGGCGCGAAGGCGCGTCCGCTCTGGCCCGCGCTCTCCAAGTGCTTCGAGGGCGCGCAGGCGCATCTCGACGACGACGAGACGGGCGAGCTGGTGGAGGACTTCACGGACTTCTTCTACGAGGACCGCCTGCGCGCGCAGTGGGAGGCGGAGGAGGCGGAGGACAGGCTTGACGACGTCCGGGAGCTCGCCTCGCAGATCGCTGGCGCGGAGGACGGACTCGCCGGGTTCCTCAGGGACGTCGCGCTCATGACGAACCTCGACGCGCGCAGGAACGACCCGGACGCGGACCGTGTGACGCTTTCGACGATCCACCAGGCGAAGGGCATGGAGTGGCCGGTCGTGCTCGTCCCGTGGTGCTGCGAGGGGATGTTCCCGTCCGCCAAGGCCGGCGAGGAGGGGCGCATGGACGAGGAGCGCAGGCTCTTCTACGTCGTCGTCACCCGCGCCAAGGACAGGCTGTACCTCTTTTCGCCGCAGGTGCGCAAGATGGCGGACGGCGGGATGTTCCCGGTGGATCCGTCGCAGTTCGTGAAGGACATACCCTCGGATCTGCTGAACATGCGCCGCGTTTCCTCGTCGCCGGACGGCTACGGCGGCGGCTATTCGTCGGGGAGCTACTCGTCCGGCGGCTATTCCTCCGGCGGATACTCCTCCGGCGGATACTCGCGCGGGCCGTCCAAGCCGGCGTACAAGAAGACCTGGCGCCGCTAGGGGAGTCCGCCGCCGTGGAATCCGCTTGCCGTCCGGCGCGGAATATGCGATAATAGGGGCGTCGAAGGAAAACAAGTCCGCGCGTTGCGCGGCGGAAAGGAAACGAGATGACGATAGCAGACGTTGTAAGGATACTTGACGGAAAGCTCATGGCGGGCGACGGGACGAGCCCGCGCGCGGTCGGCGAGGTCGTCGCCAACGACCTCATGAGCGACGTGCTGCTGTGCGACGCGGACGACATACTCCTGCTCACCTCGCTTGCGAGCGACCAGGCGATCCGCACTGCGCACATCGTCGGCGCGATGGGCGTGGTCGTCCACAACGCGAAGCCGCTTTCGGAGACGATGCTGAAGGTCGCGGCGGACCTCGGAATCCCGCTCGTGTCCAGTCCGCTCTCGAAGTACGACGCGTGCGTCAAGCTGCACGACGCGTTCCTCGCCGAGGAGCGCGCCTGAGCGCGCCGCCGCGCGCGGCAGAAGCGGGAGGAATGGAGATGGCCGACTACAATCCGACGATCCTCAAGGCGCAGCACGCGAACGACGACGAGATACTCGCCAAGACGCCGCTGGACGCGAAGACGCTCGGCGGCGACTCGAGCGTCATCATAATGGAGCTTCTCCAGCGCTTCAAGGTGCGCGACGTGATGAAGCGCCAGGTGATAGTCGTTCCGAGGAGCGCGACGCTGCGCGAGGCGCAGGCGGTGTTGAGGGACAACCGCATATCTGGCATCCCGGTGAGCGAGAACGGACGCCTCTACGGCATCGTGTCCGTCAACGACATCATCAAGGGCCTGGACGGCGGCTGGATGGACGATCCGTGCGAGGAGCACATGGCGACGAACCTCGTGGTGCTGGAGGCGGGCATGCCGCTCGCGTTCGCGCTGAGGTACTTCAACAACTACACGTACGGACGCTTCCCGGTCCTCGACTCGAACCGGCAGCTCGTCGGCATCATCTCGCAGCGCGACGTGATGCGCGCGCTGCTGTACGAGCTCTCGGTGGAGATACGCAAGCTGGAGCGCAAGACCAGGAAGGGCGCGGCGGCGTCGGAGGAGGAGCTGCATGAGAACTACTTCCGCCGCGAGTGGGCGGTCGTCAGGAACGACCTGTCGCGCGCGGGGCACGCGGCGAACGACATAAAGGGGCTCCTCAGGGAGCGCAAGATCGACCGCACTGTGGTGCGCCGCGTGGCGGTCGCCGCGTACGAGCTGGAGATCAACATCTGCATCCACTCCCACGGAGGCGTGCTGGTGCTGCTCATCTCGGACGACAGCGTGACGATAACGGCGAAGGACCGCGGACCGGGCATCCCGGACATCGAGTGGGCGTGCCGCGACGGCACCTCGACGGCGAACGACTGGATCAGGTCGCTCGGCTTCGGCGCGGGGATGGGGCTTTCCAACTCCAAGCGCGTCGCGGACGAGTTCGAGATCGAGTCCGAGGTGGGCAAGTTCACCAAGGTCAAGTGCGTGTTCAAGCTCAACAGGTCCGAGCCGTGACCTTATTGTCATCCGGGGGAATTTTTGGTAAAATATTCCGCATTATAGGCAAATAAGGTAAAAACCGAATGGCGAAAGAAGAAGACCAGGCTATTGAGGTGACGGGCACCGTCACCAAGGTCCTGCCTGCAACCATGTACAAGGTGCAGCTGGAAAACGGGCACGAAGTGCTCGCCCACATCTCTGGCAAGATGCGGAAGTTCTTCATCAAGATCGCGATCGGCGACAAGGTCACCGTCGAGATCTCGCCGTACGATCTGGGCAAGGGCCGCATCACCTACCGCCACAAGGTCTGATTTCACAACCAACAACAAACCAACACTCTTTCCAAAAGAACACAAGGAGCAAAACATGTCAGGTCACAGCCACTGGGCGACAATCAAGCGCGCGAAAGGCGCGGCGGATGCCAAGAAGGGCAAGATATTCTCCAAGCTCGGCAAGGAGATCACGATCGTCGTCAAGGCGAAGGGCGGCAATCCCGACAACAACCCGACCCTCCGCACGCTCATCGCGAAGGCGAAGGCGGCGCAGATGCCGAACGACAACATCGACCGCGCGATCAAGAAGGGCACGGGCGAGCTCGAGTCCGCCGAGATGGTGGACGCCCAGTACGAGGGCATCAAGGGCGGCACCGCCGTCGTCGTGCGCGTGCTGACGGACAACAAGAACCGCGCCGCGGCCGAGGTCTCGAACGTCTTCAAGAAGAACGGCCTCGAGCTCGCCAAGCC
>JAGCFB010000036.1 GCA_017650345.1 Kiritimatiellia bacterium
CCTCCGGCCGCTGGGGCGGACGGGGAACGCGCGCCCAGGAGCGGACTGCGCGGCGCGGCGGACGGCGTGCCGGAGGCACCGGCCGCCGGGGCGGACGCTCCGCCGGTCGTGGACTCGGACCCGAGGGAAAGCGTCAGCTCTATGGAATCCTTCTCCACGACCATCGAGTTGGCGGCGGGATCGGCGGACTTCACCGTCCATCCGTCCGAGCTGCCGCCCACAGGAAGATAGTAGTGGCGCGGGGACTTCGCGTCCGACTTGTCCGTGAAGCCGACCATGACGCGCCCGCCAGTCTCGATGTTGAGGATGCTGAACGAGACGGACTTCTGCAGCTGCTCCTGCTCCTTGGTGAGCTCCTGCTCGGACTTCGCGTCCGCCTGCGCCTTGCTGGCGTTGCTGGCGAGCTGGTTGGGGTCGAAACCTGGCGGCGGCGCGCCGAACGGCTGCCTGTCGATTATCGACTGGTAGCGCGAAAACGGCGGCTTGTCGGCGAAAAGAACGCCCGCTGCAAGCGCCGCGAGCAATGCAGTTGCGAACTTCGTCTTTATTACTGCCGGTTTCATTCAGTAAGATTATACCAAAAAATGGCGTTATCGGGTTGCCGCAAACATCATTTTAGTTCGGAGAGGAGAGCGTCTATCGGACCGCCCCCGCCGGCGACGTCGAACTTGAAGAGGTCGATCTTGACGGAGACCGGCTTCGCGGACGCGTTGCGGTAGCGCGCCTGGGTCCATCCGTCGGACGGATCCAGCTTCAGCTGCATCTCCTCCCCGCCGTTCTTCGTGGCCAGTTGCGTCCAGGCCTTGCCGTCCTTGGAGACCTCGATGACACCCGCCTTCACGGCGTCCGCGCTGCCGAGCCGCGCGTGGAAGTAGTCCGTCGCCCACGCCTTCGGAAGCGCGATGCCGAACGTCTCGCCAGGCGCGACGTCGTGCGGCTCGAGGACGCGCGAAAGGCCCGCGTACTTTCCGTCGCGGCCCGCCGTGAGTCCGCCGAGCGACTTCGCCGTGGAAATGACGGTGATGCTCTCGGAAGAGTCGAAGTCCCTGCCGGTCTTCAGCCTGTAGAGCTTCTTGAGGGCGGTGACGGACATCTTCTCGACGAGGGGGCGCAGCTCGCGGGAGGATGCCTTGGGGCTCTTGACGTGCCCCCTGTCCGCCGCGAACGTCGCGTCCGCGAACTTCTCGCGGTGCTTCCTGGCGTCCTCCTCGGCGAGCGCCCTGATCTTCCGCATCCTCGCGAGGTCCGGCGCCGCCGCGGCAAGCGTCTTCGCGCCCAGCAGCCTGAGCGCGGTCGCCCCCTGCTCCATGAGGTGCTTCTCGTCCTGGATCCATCCGTCGATCTCCCATCCGAGGTCGTAGCGCTCCTTGGGAAGCTTCTTGTCGAGGATCTGCGCCGCGAGGTAAACCTCCTTGAGGAGGTGCTTGACGTCCTTCAGCGTATCCTTGGAGAGCGTCCCGTCCGCGTCCAGCTCGGCGCGCGCCTTGGCGCAGAGAGCCGCGACGGACACGCTCTCCTCGCGGCGGTAGCCGTGTCCGTTCGGACCCTGGTCGGAGTTGTGCTCGGCGAAGACGCGCATCGCCGTCGCGACGTGCGGATCCCTGTAGAGCCGCTTGAAGGACTCGTCCCAGGACTTCTGCGAATCGAATCCGTCCGGGTCGGCGCACCACTTCGCGACGCCGTAGAGCGCGATCTTGCTGGCCTCGCAGTTCTCCATCGGATTCGAGACGACGCCCGAGAACCTGCACTTGTCGAGTCCGTACGTGCGTCCGAGCAGGAGCGACGAGCGGCAGTAGTCGTTCACGGGCCAGTTCCACCAGATGAACGGCGGACGCCCCAGGTCCTCCGTGATGCGCGCGACGTGCTCCGCGCGGATGTCCGAGCAGATCGTGTTGCCCGTCCACATCACCATGACGCTCTTGTCCAGCTCGCGTCCGAGCGTCTTGTGGTACGGATGGCCCGATCCCCAATAGACGTTGGGGCACATGATGAGCGGCGCGCAGCCGTCGCGCTTGGCGAGGAACTCGCGGACGATGCGGTTGCATATCTCGGAGTGGAACGACGCGTCCGCCCCGCCGAAGTCGTCGAAGAACACGGCGAAGGCTCGGAATCCGGCGTCGTACATGAGCCCCAGCTTCTTGAAGAGCGCCGCGTAGTCCGCCTCGCTGCCCTGGCTGAAGCTTCCGCCGAGGTGGATCGCCCAGTAGAGCGTGACCTTGTTCTCCTTCGCGCAGACGAGGAGCTTGCGGAAGTCCGCCATCTCCCCTTCCGGATACGGGTCGCGCCAGCGCGAGTGGTGGTAGGGGTCGTCCTTGGGTCCGTAGATGAACACGTTCATGTCCAGCCTGCCCATGAACTTGAGCAGGGAAAGGCGTCCCTCGGTTCCCCAGGGGCGTCCGTAGTAGCCTTCGACGACGCCCCTGAGCGGAACGGGCTCCGCGGCGAAGGAGGGGACGGACGCCAGTGCGAGCGCCGCAGCCGCCAGGATAGTGTGCGTTGTTCTCATCTCTTCCCTTTCGTTTTGAATGAAACGGCTATTCCTTGATCGTGCCCTTGAGGACGGCGATGAAGGCGGACTGCGGGACGTTCACGTGCCCGAACTCCTTCATCCTCGCCTTTCCGCGCTTCTGCTTCTCCAGCACCTTCATCTTGCGCGTCACGTCGCCGCCGTAGAGCTTGGCGAGCACGTCCTTGCGGAACGGACGGATGTCCTCGCGCGCGATGATCTCGCGTCCGATCGCGGCCTGCACCGGGATCTTGAACTGGTGCGGCGGAATCGTCTCCGCGAGCGCCTTGCACATCTGTATGCCGCGCGCGCGCGCCTTGTCGCGGTGGACCATCGTCGCGAACGCGTCCACCGTCTCGCCGTTGAGGAGGATGTCCATCTTCACGATGTCCGACTCCTGGTACCCGGCCGGCTCGTAGTCCATGGAGGCGTATCCGTGCGAGACGCTCTTCAGCGTGTCGTGGAAGTCGATGAGGATCTCGTTGAGCGGAAGCATGCAGTGGAGCATGACGCGCTTCGCGTCGATCGTCTCGGTGCCCTCGACGAGTCCGCGCCTGTCCATCACGACGCGCATGATGTCGCCGATGGACTCGGAAGGCGTGATGATGCGGGCCTTGAGGACGGGCTCGGAGATGGACTCCAGGGCGGACGGATCGGGCATCTGGAGCGGGTTGTCGAGGTCGCGCTCCTCGCCGTCCTTCATCTTGAGCTTATAGACGACGCCGGGCGACGTCGAGATGATGTCGAGTCCGAACTCGCGCCTCAGGCGCTCCTGGACGATCTCCATGTGGAGGAGCCCCAGGAAGCCGCAGCGGAAGCCGAACCCGAGCGCGAGCGAGCTTTCGTGGTGGAAGGTGAACGCCGCGTCGTTGAGGTGGAGCTTCTCCAGTCCCTGAGAGACCTTCGGAAACTCGTCCGTGGACATGGGGTATATTCCGCAGAAGACCGTCGGATGGATGTCCTGGAAGCCGGGGAGCGGCTCGGTCGCGCCGAGCTTCGTCGTGGTGACGGTGTCGCCGATCTTGATCTCGCTCGGATCCTTGACCGTGCCGACGATGTAGCCGACCTGTCCGGCCTCGAGGTGGTCCACCGGCTTCTTGTTGGGCGAGAAGATGCCGACCTCGTGTACGGTCGTGGTGACGCGGCTTCCCATGAAGGTGACGCCCTGCCCGGCCTTCAGCGAGCCGTCCATGACGCGCACGTAGGTGATGACGCCGCGGAACTCGTCGAAGACGGAGTCGAACACGAGCGCCCTGAGCGGCGCGTCTATGCCGCGCGTCTCCGGCGGCGGGATGCGCTTCACGATGGCTTCGAGCACGTCTGGGCAGCCAACGCCGGTCTTGGCCGAGACGAGGAGCGGCTCGTCCATCGGGATCGCCAGGATGTCCTCTATCTCGCGGCTGACCTCCGCGACGTTCGCGCCTGGGAGATCGACCTTGTTCAGGACCGGCACGATCTCCAGGTTCGCGTCCTGCGCGAAGTACGTGTTGGCGACGGTCTGCGCCTCCACGCCCTGCGCGGCATCGACCACGAGGAGCGCGCCTTCGCAGGCGCCCATGGAGCGTGAGACCTCGTACGCGAAATCGACGTGGCCGGGCGTGTCGAGGAGGTTGAAGAGGTACGTCTTCCCGTCCTTCGCCTCGTAGTGCATCGAGACGGGGTGCGACTTGATCGTGATGCCGCGCTCACGCTCGAGGTCCATGGCGTCGAGCGTCTGCTCCTTGAGCTCGCGCGCGCTGACCGCGTGCGTCAGCTCGAGGATGCGGTCCGACAGCGTCGTCTTTCCGTGATCGACGTGCGCGATTATGCAGAAGTTGCGGATCTGTTCAAGCTTTTCCATCGGCGGGGTGTCGTGCTTTTTCTGACATTATATCAAATATCGGCAAGGCCTGCGCGCAGGTGGTCGTCTATGCCGTCCGCTATCGCGCGCCCTATGGCGCGGCGGCGCAGGTGGTTCCAGCAGTCCTCCTCGCCCTGCGGCGCCGTCAGGAAGTCCACCTCGACGAGGCAGCTCGGTATCTCCGGACTCCGCGTCACGGCGAAGTTGGCGTGAAGGACGCCCTTGGACGGGATGTCCCCCTCCAGCGTCTCCTCCATCCGCTGCGATATCGCGCCCGCAAGCGCCTCGCCCAGCGGATTCCACGCATAGACCGCGCTGTAGCGCGTCCTGCGCGGGTCGGACGCCACGCCCGGCGCGTTGTGGTGGATCGAGACGAACGCGTCCGCCTTCTCCTCGTGCGCCTTGCGCGGACGCTCGTGCAGGTCCAGCGTCGCGTCCGAGTCGCGCGTCATGCGCACGGTGTAGCCCTTCTCCTCCAGCGCCCGGCGCACCTCCCGCGCGACGCGAAGGTTCGCGTCCTTCTCGGGGTAGCCGTGCGGACTCAGCGCGCCCGTGTCCGTCCCGCCGTGCCCCGGGTCGAGCCAGACCACCATGCCGGACGTCCCGCCGGCCGCCCTGCGCGGCGCAGGCGCGTCCGCCGCGTACTCCAGCTTCTCGTACTTCTTCTCGGGCGGACGCGGAGCGAACGGATTCGGGACAGGCCTGGACGCGACGAAGACCGTGAGGTTCGTCGCCGTTTCTCCCGCGACGATATCGACGGTGTTGGTCCCCTCTGATAGATCGACCATCGTCGCCCACGCGCCGGTGCGGTAGATATCGACGCTCCGGCCCTGGACGGTCAGGTTGGTGACGCCGCGCCCGACTGCGCCAATCATATAGCACTTGTCAACGTACGGCAGCTTGGCGCCGTTCGCCGGAAAGGCCACTGTCACGGCCAGCATGGCGGCGGCAAGCGTCATGTCAGCCGAGGTTCCTGAAGATCGCCGCGAGGAAGTCGTCGTACGTGTCGTACGCCGGGATGTCGGGGTTGTCCTGCTTGATCTGGTCCGTGGAGCGGAACAGGAAGCCGGCCTTCGACGCCCGGATCATCGCGAGGTCGTTGTAGCTGTCGCCCGCCGCGATCGTGTCGAATCCGCAGCTCTGCAGCGCGCGCACGGTTGTGAGCTTGGACTGCGGACAGCGCATCTTGTAGCCGGTGACGCGTCCGCTTCCATCGACCGTCAGCGAATTGCAGAAGATCGCGGGCCAGTTGAGCTTCCGCATCAGCGGCTGCGAGAACTGGTCGAAGGTGTCGGACAGGATCAGCACCTGCGTGCGCTCGCGAAGCTGGTCGAGGAACTCCTGCGCGCCGATGAGCGGACGCATCGAGCCGATCACCTCCTGGATCTGTCCGAGCTTGAAGCCGTGCTTGTCGAGGAGGTCGATGCGGTAGTGCATGAGCTTGTCGTAGTCCGGCTCGTCGCGCGTCGTGCGGCGGAAGTCGGGGATCCCCGTCGCCTCGGCGAACGCGATCCATATCTCGGGCACCAGCACGCCCTCAAGGTCCAAACAGACTATGTCCATCTTTCATTTCTCCTTTGAAGTCTCTTCTATGAGGACGGACGCGAACGCGACAATGCCGCGCCCCGCGCCGACGTCGTCCATCTTTTCGTTTGTCTTCCCCTTCACGGACACGGCTCCCGGGCCAACGCCCGCGGCGGCCGCGACGCTCGCGCGGATCGCCTCGACGTGGGGCCTGAGCTTCGGACGCTCGCAGACCACCGTCGCGTCGATGTTGGAGATCGCGTATCCGGCCGCGCGGACCTCGTCCGCCGCCGCCGCGAGGAGCCTCATGGAGTCCGCCCCGCGCCAGCGCGCGTCCGTGTCCGGGAAGTGCGAGCCTATGTCGCCGAGCGCCGCCGCGCCGAAGAGCGCGTCGATGATCGCGTGCGCCAGGACGTCGCCGTCGGAGTGCGCCTTGAGTCCGTCGCACCCCGGAATCTCCACGCCGCCGAGGACGAGGCGCCTGCCCGCCTCGAAGACGTGGGAGTCGTATCCCTGCCCGATCCGCATCGGCTAGAGGAGCCCCGTCTTGGAGAGCACGGACCTCATGGCCTCCAGGTTCGCGTCCGTCGTCTCGCACAGCGGAAGCCTGAACGTGCGCTCGATGCGTCCGAGCAGCCACAGCGCCTCCTTCACCATAACGGGGTTCGTGTCGATGAAGAGCGTGCGGAAGAGCGGATAGTACTTCATGTGCGCTGCGCGCGCCGCGGCGAAGTCGCCCGCGAGCGCGGCGCGGACCATGTCGCCGGTCTCGCGCGGGATGATGTTGGAGGCGACGGAGATGAGGCCCTCCGCGCCGACGGAGATCATCGGAAGCGCGAGCGAGTCGTCGCCGGAGAGGACCGTGAAGTCCGGGACGGCAGACTTGATCGCGTTGACGCGCTCGACGGAGCCGGCGGCCTCCTTGATGGCGACCACGTTCGGATGCTTCGCGAGGCGCGCGACGACATCGACGGGGATGTCCCTGCCCGAGCGGCCCGGCACGTTGTAGAGGACGACGGGAAGTCCGAGGTCGGCGACCGTTGAGAAGTGGCGGTAGAGCCCCTCCGCGTTGGGCTTGTTGTAGTAGGGCGTCACCTGGAGGCAGGCGTCGCATCCGCCCATGGCGATGGCGGCCTTGGTGAGCGAAATCGCCTCGGCAGTGGAGTTCGCGCCGGTTCCGGCTAGAATCTTTACCTTGCCGGCGGCAAAATCGACGACCTTCTCGATCACCTTGTGGTGCTCGTCATGGTCCAGCGTGGGAGATTCGCCTGTCGTGCCGACGGGGCAGATGCCCTCCACGCCGCCTGCTACCTGCGCTTCTACCAGTTCCTTGAGTTTGCCGTAGTCAACGGATCCGTCCTTCGCGAACGGCGTGACCAAGGCGGTAATGGTTCCTGAAAGTTTCATGGTTATGGAATATTATACCAAAAAGCCGTCCGCCGCGCAGAGCCTCTTGCATCCGCCATGGGGCAAGACAATCTCTCCACTCGCAGCCCTCAGCCCTGATTTTTATCTGTTATGCCATTCTGCAGGCACCCTTTGCGGCCGACCTTCCGACCTCA
>JAGCFB010000037.1 GCA_017650345.1 Kiritimatiellia bacterium
CCTGGCGGGCGCGGGCGCGGACGCGGGCGCGGAGCGCGGAGGGTCCGCGCATCGCCAGCCGCGCGAAGTATCCGGCGCCGACCTTCGGCGAGCCGAGCGCGTTCCCGGCGTGCTGGCGGTAGAGGAGCGTCGGTTCGCGCAGGCAGCGGATCTCGCCGAAGACGGTCGCGACGAGCATCATCCAGTGGTCGTGCATGACGGCCTCATGCGGGATCGGCGCGGCCTTGCGGCGGAGCGCGGCGTTGAACGCCATAGTGCAGCCGGGCGCGACGTTCTGGAAGGCGAGCTCGTTCGGCGCGACGCGGGACGGATCGAGCGCGGTGCGGCGGAAGAAGGACTTCGCGAGCGGCGAGAGGTCGGAGCGGACGACCTTCGCGTCCGTGAACACGAGCGCCGGGACGTCCGCCGCGCCGCCGGCCTCGAGCGCCTTTAGCGCGGCGACGGAATTCGCGACCTTCTCCGGGAGCCACACGTCGTCGTGGTCGCAGAACATGACGTATTGCGCGGTCGATGCGGCGAGGAGCGCGGCGAAGCTTTCGCAGGCGGAGGCCGGTCCGCCGTCCAGCACCTTGATGCGGTGGTCGCGCGCGGCGTAGCGGGCGAGGACCGCAGGCGTCCCGTCCGTCGATCCGGCGTCGCGCGCGAGGAGGCGCCAGTCGCCGTCCGTCTGCGCGAGGATGGAGTCCAGCTGGGCGGACAGCATTTCGCCGGAGTTGAACGTCGCGAGCAGGATGTCCGTCACCGGTCCGTCTCCCCCGCCTTGAATATCCAGCGCTTCTGCGCACCGTACGAGAAGAAGAAGAGCGCGGTCTCGACCACAATCTTGATGACGGTTATCGCGAAGCCCTTGGCGTCCAGGACGCGGGAGAGTCCGGCGGTGAAGGCGTAGCCGGACGCCATGATGGCGAGCACGAGGATCCAGTACTTGAGGAAGGACGTGCGCTTGGAGACCTTGGACTTGAACACGAGCTTGCGGTTGCAGATGTAGTTCACCGTCGCGGAGACGGCGCGCGCCACGATGAACGCGGCAAGCACCGCGGTGGCGCGCTTCCAGTCCGTCCACCTCTTCGCCGCGAAGAGCGCGGCCGTGAAGAGCGCGTTGTCGAGGAGGAAGCTTCCGACGGACGAGATGCAGAACTTCAGTAGCGCGCCGTAGATGCGCACGGAGTCCTTGAGCGGATTGAAGTGGGACGACGCGTTCTCCGCGATATAGACCGTCTCGATGGGGACCTGCACCGGCGGCTCGTCGTGGTGCTTCGCGTCCGCCAGCATCCGCATCTCGTACTCGTAGCGGTCGCCCTCCAGCTCCAGCATCCTCGGGAGGAGTCCGGCCGGGATTCCGCGAAGCCCGGTCTGCGTGTCGAGGACGCGGATGCGCGTCATGACGAAGAAGACCTGGCGCGTCCACCAGTTGCCGAAGCGCGAGCGGAACGGGACCTTCCCGGTGAACGCCCTCACGCCGAGCGTGAGCGCCTTCGGGTGCGCGCGGCACGCCTCCGCGACGCGGGCGATGTCGCCGGGCCTGTGCTGCCCGTCGGCGTCCGCCGTGACGACCGCCTCGCATCCGGGCCGGTTCTCCATGATCCACCTGAAGCCCGTCTTGAGCGCGGCGCCCTTGCCGCGGTTCACTTCGTGGACGAGGACGGGGATTCCGCGGTCGCGGACGCCGTCGAACACCTCAACGCCGGACGTGGAGCCGTCGTTGACGACGACGATGCAGGCGAAGAGCGGACGAAGCTCGTCGAGGAGCGCGGTCAGCTTGGCGTCCGGGTTGTACGCGGGGATCAGTATCGCAACTTTTCCGTCAGACATTCTCGCCTCCCGTCATTTCCTGCCGAACAGCGAACGCGTCGCCCTGTCGAGCGACCTCCTGCGCAGTTCGCCGAAGAGCGGCAGGCTCAGCGGCGCGGCGCGGATGACTTCGGCGGTCTCGTCGCGGACCATCGACCAGGCCTGGCGCACGTCGTCGGCCGAGCCGACGGAGACGCGCTTCAGGTAGGACGCCGCGAACAGCGAGTCCACGGCGTCCGCCAGCGCGCGGCGGCGGACGCGGACGACGAGCCGCAGGAGCGGAATCGACGCGGCCAGTAGAAGCGCGCCGACGACCGCGCCGCTCGCGATGGCGGGCGTCCTGTCCACCGAGAACTTGAGCGTCAGCGCGAGCCACGCCACGATGCCGGCGGCGGCGGACAGGAGGACGGCGATCAGCTCGCCTGCGATCCTGGGCCCGATCAGGTGCCGCCACGCGCGGTTGACGACGCACATGCGCATGGAAAGCCCCGTGAAGTCCGAAAGCGACTGCGAGTAGATGTTGTCGCGGCGGCGCGAGGATGCGTCGCGCACGATCGAAAGGAACTCGTTGCGCAGGCGGTTGAAGTCCGAGAGCGGAAACCCCGCCGCAGTCTCGCGGCGCTCATCGCCAGAATAGACGGTCAGTATCTTGGGGAGGTCCTTGGTCGCGAGGACGCGGGAGAGGTTCCAGCATACGGTTCCGTACGTGCGAGCGAAATCGTAGATGCCGGTGAAGAGGTCGCACTTGTTGAGGAGTACGCGCAGCTTGAACTCCATTCCGCGAAGGCAGCGCGAGAAGACCTGCACCGTCTCGCCGGTCGTGCCGGGCTTGTCGGGGTCGAGGAGGAAGAACACCATGTCGCTCACGTTCGCGAGTATCCGCACCGCGCCGTCGAAGTCGTACGTCCTTCCGATCGCGGCGTCCGCCGAGTCGATCATGCCGGGACTGTCGATCAGCGTGACGGACTTGAGCAGCTCGCGGCGGCGGAACTTCAGGGTGAGGCGCTGGAGGAAGCTTCCGCCGAGCGTGGCGAGCGCGGCGAACTCGGCAGGGAGCCGCGCGAGGGCGGCGGGGCCGGAGACGTCCTCCTCCCTGTCGGCGTAGGTGATGACGGTGAAGCCGTCGTCCGTCGGCGCAAGGCCGGTGTCCTGCACCTGCTCGCCGCCGACCAGCCAGTTGATCAGCGTAGATTTGCCCGACGAGTGGTTGCCGAGGAAAAGCATCATCGGCGCGCCGGACATCGTGACGGTCCTCCGCCTGAACGAGAAGTAGTACCTCTCGGCCAGCGGCGCGAAGCGGAGGTACGCCCTTCCGAGCGCCCTCTCGAACGAATTCCAGTCGCTTTGTCTGCCGTTCTCCATCGCTTGTCCTTGGCTGAACTCCCTATCGTGACTATTATAGCCTTTTTGCACGCTTCAATCAAGTGCCGGAATGGAAAGCCTCTCCGGGACTATGTCGAAGAACTGCGCGAGGAGGTTGCGGCAGAGCGCCTCGGCGTCCTCGCGGAGGAGCGTGGAGGAGATGCCCTTCGTGCGCGGGATGCGGACGACCTCCTTGCCGTTCGCCTCGCACCAGGCGAGCGCGCGGCGAAATCCGTCGTGGCCCTGGTCGCCGCCGACGCAGAAGACGTCGAAATCAACGGACTTCACGGTCTCGTCAACGTCCGTGTGCCTTATCACGCGATCGACCATCCTGATGTCCGAGACAAGGCGGCGGCGGACCTCGTACGGATAGACCAGCTTCACGTGCGGCTTGTACTTGCGGACGTGCTCGTCGTCCTGCACGCCGACGATCAGCTCGCCGCCGGGGCCCGCGAGCTCCTTGCACCTGCGGAACAGCTCGAAATGTCCGAAATGGACGAGGTCGAAGACTCCAACTGTCAGGACGCGCGACATGCAATCTCCTCCATGAGGTCAACCGTTCGCTCGGACGCATGACCGTCCTCGCAGCAGCCCTTGCCGGCGAGGAACGCGTCCACGGCGGCGGGATAGCCTTCCGAATCGAACTTCGCTATCGAATCGACGAGCTCCTCCACGCTGCGTCCGACGCCGAACGGCGTGTCCGTGAGCGGATAGAGGAGACCTTCGTTCGCGGTGTAGGACTCGAGGTCGGGGACGTACGCGAACACGGGACGGTGCATGAGCATGTAGTCGAACATGGCGCTGGAGTAGTCCGAGACGAGCGCGTCCGCCGCGGACATGAGTTCCTGGACGTCCGGCCAGCCGGAGGCGTCGATCCCCTCGCCGACTGCCGAGAGCGCGCGTCCCTTGTGCAGCAGGACCGGATGCATCCGCGCGACGGCGCGCCACTTCCCGCCGAACCTGCGCGCGAGCGCGTCCGTGAGCGCGGCGTAGTCGTAGAGGTAGCCGTCGTAGCGCTTGTCGAGGCGGAGCGTCGGAAGGTACAGGACGATCTTCTCGTCGGGGGCGATGCCGTAGCGCTCGCGGACCTTCGCGACGGCGGCGGCGCGCGCGGCGTCGGAGAAGAATATGTCGTTCCTGGGGTGTCCGAACATCTTGACCTCGCCGTGTCCGTAGAAGTGGTTCAGCTGGCGCTTCGCGTCCCACTCCGAGTTGGCGATCAGGTAGTCCATCGTCTCCGCCTCGGCGCGCTTGAACTCGTTGCCCTCGCTTTCGGGATGGACCTTCTCCCACTGTACGCCCGAATGCGTGAACTTGATGCCGAGCGAGCCGTGCCACGTCTGGAAGTACGTCTGGCCGGGACGCTTCCTGAGTCCGCAGTGCTTCACGTGGTGGCGGAAGAACTGGTTAGAGCACCACATGCCGGCGGTCATCAGCTCGCGCATCGCAGCGAAGGAGAAGAACGGCACGATGCGGATCCCCTCGGGCATCGTCGCGCGCGCCTTCTCCGGGTCGCGGCAGAGCCACACGAGGTCCCAGCCGAGGCCCCTGCGCAGTATCTCCGCCGCTATGTACTTCTGGTTGCAGCCGTAGCCGTTCCCGTCCGTCTGGTTGAACACGACCTTCTTCGGCTCTATGCGTCCGCCGCAGGCCAGCCTGCACGCGGCGCTGTAGAAGAGCCCCCTCAGCTTTCGGATCAGCTTGTGCATCACCACCACCTCCAGAACGGACGGGGCGCAAGGAGTCCGGCCTTGCGCATCCTCTTCTCGAGCATCCGCTGCGCCGTCCTTACGCGCCGCATCGCCCACTTCTCCATCGGGTGTCCGGCGAAATGGGCCTTCACATGCTCGATTCCGCGCATGTAGCTCTCCGCCTTCCTCACCGTGAACGGCGAGCGGACGATGGACGCGTCGCCGCCGTTCCTGCAATAGACGTACATCGGCTCGCGCACGAGCGCGAAGAAGTCCAGGTCCCCGAAAAGCTCCGTCACGAAAGGCCAGTCCTCGAAGTATATCCCCTCGATGAACCGGCGGCCCTTCAGCACGTCCGCGCGGTAGAACTTGTTCCAGGCGGACGACTGCATGCGGCGGCGGCCGACGATGCGCGCGAGCGCGGGACGCTCCGCCGTCCAGCCGAAGTCCGGCACTGCGCCCTTGCGCGCAGGGAGTTCATCGACGGCGTATCTCTCGGAGACGACGGCCGGCGCGCCGGACTCGGACGCCGCCTTCAGGAAGCCCTCGACCGCGTACGGCGGAATCCAGTCGTCCGAATCGACGAACATGATCCACTCGCCCGACGCGACGTCCAGCCCGGCGTTGCGCGCGGCGGAGAGTCCGCGGTTCTCCTGCGCGACGACGCGGATGCGCCCGTCGCGCGAGGCGAAGTCCGAAAGCACCGCCGCCGATCCGTCCGTCGATCCGTCGTTGACGCAGACGATCTCGATGTCGCGCTCGGTCTGGGAAATGACGGACGAGAGACACCTGGCAAGGTATCTCTCGACGTTGTAAACGGGGATTATGACGGATGCTTTGGGCATCTCGGCTCCATTCCGTGTCAGTCCGCGGACGGCACGGAGTACCCCACGCCGACCTTGAAGAACTTCGCGTCGCTCGCCCCGTCAAGGTTGACGAGCGCGCCGCCGTCGTCCACGGTCCCCTCGACCGCGGTCGTCACGTTCCCGGGATCGACGCCCCAGAGGACGTAAACCACGCCGTTCGCGTTCTTGAGGTTGTGGTTCGTCGTGATCGTCACGACTCCGTTATCGACCTTGATCGCGACGGGCTCGAGCTCGATTTCCGCCGCCGGCGCCACGTTCAGGAGGAACGCCTCCTCCGCGTTGTCAGCGGTCGAATCGTACGTCTGCGACCACACGGCGTACTTATCGACGATGTCCTGCGACGGAAGGCTGCCGTCGTTCCAGGAAGACGGGAATTCGTCGCCGGGTTCGGGATCGTCGCCGCCCTCGACTATCTTCCAGTAGGAGCCGTCTGCGGACGCCGTCTTGCCCTTGACGATGCAGTTCGTGTAGGCGAACGCGCCTCCGTCGTCCGTGAACGCCGACTTTAGGAAGCTTCCGCCGGAGATCGTCAGCGTGTAGCTGACTCGGCCCTCGCCTATCGGGGCGTCGAAGATGCCGTCTTCGATGGCGAGGGTTTCGGGGCTCTTGGAGTTGAAGCCCGCGCTGATCGCGCAAAGTCCGTCGGCTGCGGACAGCCGTCCGGTCTTGCCGGCGGAGGAGTCCGTTATCGTGACGCTTCCGCCGTCGAGGTCGATGACTCCGCACTCGCAGTAATCCTCGGGATCGTCGCCGTACACCACGTTGAGCTCGCAGCCGTTCAGGTCGATGGTAACCGAATTGCCCGCGCCTACCCATGCGGACACGTCGTCCTCGAAATAGCCGTCGTTGACGAACGTGGCGTCCCTGTTGATGACGACCGTGTCGCCGGAATCGATGGCGGCCTCGACGGCGTCGCGCAGGTTGTCGTACGCCGTGTCGCCGACGGTGGCGAGGAGCGCGCCGACCCTTATCCTGAGGGTGTAGGACGGAACACGGAGCGTCGAAGGCATCTCCAGCTCGTTCGCGCCCGCGACGACGGTGAAGCTTCCGCCGTCGAACGTGGCGCCGCCGAGGCTGTATCCCTCTGCGAGCGCGACGGTGAACCCGACGGTCGCGCCGGGAAGGAGTCCGTCGAACGATGTCGCGGGCGTGACGGTGATGCCATCGTCCGCGTCGATCACGAGGGACGCCGTATCGTAAGTCTCGGGGTCGGGGTCGGTGTCGGACGCGGAATAGCAATCGACGTCGCCCTCTCCGACGAAGCAGATCCTCTTGAGGGTCGCCGCGGAGCTGCCGACGCGCCCGGTGTAGGACGGGAAGAGCTGGTTGGCGGAAAGCTTCGCCGCAAGCGCGACGTCCGTCACCGCCGGATAGAAGTACTGGACCGGTCCGACTGTCTTGTCCGAGCCGTCGATTGAGACGAGTCCGTCGCCGTCGAAGGAGAACACGCCGTCTATCGTCGCCGGCTCGCCGTCGATGAACACGGTGAAGACGGGGAAGTTGGAGCCCTCGGCGTCGCCGGAGCCAACGCGCGCGTAGGACTTGACGACCAGCCTGTGCCATCCGCCGTCCGGGACGACGGAGCCGGCCGTCACCGCGTAGTGGCGGACCATCGAGGTGGTGAGGCTGTTCTGCACGACGCCGGCGGAGACGACGAACGTGCTGGTGCCCTCTGCGTCCTCGGCGGCCCAGACGGAAATCTTGTCGCCGGAGGCGATCTCGGGAAGGACGTCGCTCGCGTCGAACCTGACGAGCATGTCGAAGAAGATTCCGTCGCCGATCTCAACGGGGTCGTCGCCGTCGAGCGTGCGGCAGAGCGGATCGTTGTTGTCAACATGCAGATAGGCGCTTCCGGCGGAATCGCCGGGAGCGGGGTCCTCGGACGCGGAATACGCGCGTATCTCCGACCAGTCCTGCTGGTACGCGACGAAGACGTCGGTGTCCAGGAGAGGCACCCCGTCGTCGGAGACGACCCTCTGCGGCGGGGTGACGCTATCGTACTCGAAGCCTGTGCGGTCGTAGTCCGTCGCGGCGGCGACGGACACGATCAATGCGAACAAAGCAGAAGCCATAGCTTTCATGGTATGCTACATTCCTCCATTCTTATGACATTCTACCAAAAATCACCGTAGCCAACAAGCGGAATCGGGACGGCGCGGCGGAGGGCGGACAGGTCAGCGGACGTATTCGGGATCGCGTCCGACGAGCGCGAAGAGGGCCGCCTCGGCGGCCTGCCCCCTGCAGAAGGCTCGGACCTTGCCCGCAAGCGCGTCCGTGAGCGCCGCGACGGCGTCCGAGAACTCCACGCGCGACACGTCGCCGACCTCGTACTGCGAGGCGACCGTCTCCATGTTCTCCCGGGCCCTCTGGAGGCTTTCGGACGCAGTGCGCAGAGCCTCGCGCGCGTTGTCGCGCTCCGCTATCGCGACCTCTATCTGGCGCGAGAGCGTCTTCTCCGCCGCCTCGACGGTGCTCCTCGCCGACTCCATCGCCACGACCGCGCGATCGACGGCGGTCGTCTTGCGGAAGCCCGTGAAGATGGACTGGACTGAGCTCACGCCCCAGCGCCAGTACCACAGCGGATCCGTCCAGTTCAGCGAAAGGCTCGCCGACACGCTCGGCTTGAGGTCCGCTATCGCGTAATCGACCTGCGCGGACGCCGCGCGCAGCCGCGCGCGCGCGGCCTGCATGGACGGCGCGTTAACGCGCGCGAAGTCGAACTCCTCCGCCGCGTCGGTCGTCGTGGACTCGAACCACGGATTCGCCTCGCCGAAGTCCGTGACGCGCTCGCCGAGGACGGACAGGTAGTCGCCCTGCGAGGCGTCGATCCCGAGCGCGGCCATGAGGTTCGCGCCGGCGACGGTGACGGCGTTCGACGCGGAGACGAGGCTCTCGCTCGCGTTCGCGAGGTCGAGCCGCGCCTTGAGGACGTCCAGCTTCTGCGCCTCGCCCGCGTTGAAGAGGTCCTCCGCGCGCGCCAGGTGGGACGCGTACTGGCTAAGGTTCGTCGCGGCGACCTCGCGGAGCGCCTCGCTCTCGGCGAGCGCGAAGTACGCGGACGCGACCTCCCCGAACACGGTGAAGCCCTCGCTGAAGAGCGAGCACTCGGCGGCGAGCACGTTCTCCGCCTGCGCCTTAGCGCGCGCCGCGTTGCGTCCGAAGTCCCACACCAGCAGGTCCATCGACAGCGCGCCGCTCGCGCTGCCGCGGCGCGTCTTGGCCTTGAGGTCCGAGAAGTGCGCGGACCTCGAGCTTTCGGAGTATCCGAGCGACGCGGAGAGCCCCGCCGCGTTCCACGGCGTGGAGGACGCGAGCGGCGCGTCCGCCGCGATCTCCTTCATCGCAAGGCGCGCGTCCTTGACCGCGAGCGCGGCGGACGTCATGGACGGCCTGTTGGTGACGGCGAAGACGACGAGCTCGGGAAGCGTCGCGCCGGCGAGCGAGATTTGCTCGCATCCGGCGACCTCGCCCGATCCGACGGACTCGACCGCCTGCTGCGCCTCGCGCGCGCTGCGGATCGTTCCGCATCCGGCGAGCGCCGCCGCCGCCATGGCGGCAAGTGTCTTGGCTTTGAGGTTCATCATGCTAATTATACCCGCCCCTGCGCTCCCGCGTCAAGACGGATTCCTTGTTATGTATATCTTCGCCATGTCCGTGCGGTAGCACGACCTGTCGGACACGTCGATCTCCTCGAAGAGCTTCTCGCCGGGCCTCGGGCCAGTGAACACGATCGGCACATCGACGTATGGCCTGAGGCCCGCCTGGCGGATCATCCCCTCGGCGAGGTCCAGGACCTTCACCGGCTCGCCCATGTCGAGCGTGTAGATGGCGTTCTCGGTCCGGCTCGCGGCCTGGAGGACGAGCGACACCGCCTCCTGGATCGTCATGAAGTAGCGCTTCATGTCCGGATGCGTCACCGTGACGGGTCCGCCCTTCGCGATCTGCTCGCGGAAGAGCGGCACCACGGACCCGGACGAGCCGAACACGTTGCCGAAGCGGACGGCGCAGAACGAGGTGCCGGACCCGCCGGACTCCATGATCGCCCTCTCCGCAGCGAGCTTCGTCTTGCCCATCACGGACACGGGGTTCACCGCCTTGTCCGTTGAGATGAGGACGAACCGTCCGACGCCGTGGGCGGACGCGAGCTCCGCGAGCAGGCGCGTCGCCTCGGTGTTGTTGCGCCAGCCCTCCTCGGGGTTCAGCTCCACCATCGGGACGTGCTTGTAGGCGGCGGCGTGGAGGACGACGGACGGCTTCGCCGCGGCGAAGAGCGCGTCCATGCGCGCGCGGTCGTTCACATCGACCATCAGCGGCACGAGTTCGGACGTCGGCTTCGCCGCGCGCATGCGCCTGTCGATCTCGTAGAGCGCGTTCTCGCACCGCTCGACCATGAGGATCTTCGCAGCGCCGGCGGCGGCGACCTGGCGGACGATCTCCGAGCCGATGGACCCGCCCGCGCCCGTGACCATGACGGTGCGCCCGGCGAGGAAGCGCGCGGCGATGGAGTTGTCGAACGTCTTCTCGTCGCGCTCGAGGAGCGCGCTGTCGCTCTGGCGCGACGTCCAGTACGCGCGCCACACCGCGCGCGCGCCGACTATGCCGAGCGTCGCGAGGAAGAAGAGGATGACGGTGACGGAGTAGGGCGGACGTATGTGGGCGAACGCGACGTCCGGCAGGACTATGCGCATCGCTGTGAGGAGCGCGCACGCGAGCGCGGCGGCCGCCGTGTAGCGCGGGAGGTCGGACGCGCTGACGCGGCGCCAGGCGAGACGGTAGCAGCCGCACGCGAGGAGCGAGACGATGTGGACGACGCAGACGGTGACGCAGCTGAGCGCGGTCGCGCGCCATCCCCACAGCGGCGGCTGGAAGTCCAGCCTTAGCGCGAGCGCGGCGAAGTACGCCGCGGCGACGACGGCGGCATCGACGGCCATGCCGACGACCCTGGTCGCCAGGAACCTAGCCCACGCCTCGCGAGACCTGGTCACCGGAGTAGCCTCCTCAGAGGAACGCGTAGATCGCGGCGGGCGCGAAGATGAGCGAGTCGAACATGTCGAGGAGTCCGCCCATCCCGTTCGTGATCTTCATAGTCGAGGAGTCCTTGACGCCAACCCAGCGCTTGAACTTCGACTCCACAAGGTCGCCGGCCGTGCCGATGACGGCGGCCATCGCGCCGAGGGCGAGCGACTTGCCCCATCCGAAGCCCGTCGCGCCCATGAAGCAGCAGGAGACGAGGCACGAGGCGAAGACGGAGCCGCACATCCCCTCCCAGCTCTTGCCGGGGGAGATCGTGGGGCACATCTTGTGGTTGCCGCCCTTCATGAGCTTGGCGGACGTGAGGCCGAAGGCGAAGCCGCCGACGTCCGAGAACTTAACGATCATGATGACGTAGAGCAGCATCACGTTTCCGCGCCTGAACGCGCCGCACATCGCGTTGTCGTAGCGCGAGGCGATCATGGGCAGGGCCCAGAACCCGCACGCGATCACGAGCGCGCCGATGCAGAGGAGCGGAAAGCCGCGCAGGGAGAAGGCGGGGATCTTGATGTTCAGCAGCGTCGCGAACTCGGCGATCGCGAGGATCACGAGCGTTCCGAACACCCACACGAACGAGACGGGCGGAGCGAGGAGCGCCGCCGCTATCACCACCAGGCCGATCGTAAGTCCCGTGAGAGTCCTTTTGAGAACATGATTCATTTCAGTCTTCCCCCCATGCGCCTTTCGCGCTTCGAGTATGATTCAAGTGCCTTGTCGAACTCCGCCTGGTCGAAATCCGGCCACAGGACGTCCGTAAAGTAGAACTCGGCGTACGCCGCCTGCCAGAGCAGGAAGTTGGATATCCGCTGCTCGCCCGAGGTGCGGATTATGAGGTCGGGGTCAGGGATCCCGGCCGTGTCGAGGCACGACGCGAAATCCTGCTCGGTGACCGGTGCGGACGGATCCGCCCTTCCGGCCAGCTTCGCTGCCGCCCTGACGATCTCGTCGCGGCCGCCGTAGCTGAGCGCGACGACGAGCGTGAAGTCGCCGCCCTTCGTCTTCTCCTCCAGCGCGGCGATCTCGCCCTGGAGCTTCTCCGAGAGGTCCGTGCGGCGTCCGATGACGCGGAAGCGCACGCCCTCCTTGACGAGCGTCTTCTCCTTGGACGCGATGAAGCCTGAAAGGAGCTTCATGAGGCCGGACACCTCGTCCTCGCTGCGCTTCCAGTTCTCGGTGGAGAACGCGTAAACTGTGAGGTAGCGTACGCCCGCCGCCTTGCAGTAGTGCATGCAGCGGTCCAGCGCGTCCGCGCCGGCGCGGTGGCCCATGAGACGCGGCAGATGGCGCCTTTCGGCCCATCTGCCGTTTCCGTCCATGATCACCGCGAGATGCTCCATCAGATTCCGATGCGGAGCGTTGTCTCGCGGGCGGGTCCGACGGAGAGCACCCCGAGCTTGCCGCCGATCAGGTCGAGGATGCGGTTGACGTACCTCTTCGCGTTCTCGGGGAGCTCCGCGTAGTCCGTGACGTGCGAGGTCTCGCACTGCCAGCCGGGCAGCTCCTCGTAAACGGGCTCGCAGTGCTGGAGGACCTCGAGGTCCGCCGGGAACGTCGTATAGACGAACCCGTCCTCGCGCCTGTAGCCGGTGCAGATCTTGACGACCGGGAACGTGTCGAGGACGTCGAGCTTCGTCATGGCCCAGTAATCGACCCCGTTGACGCGCTGCGCGTAGCGTCCGACGACCGCGTCGAACCAGCCGCAGCGGCGCGGACGTCCGGTGGTCGCGCCGAACTCGCCGCCGCGCGCGCGGAGCGTCTCGCCGTCCGCGTCGAGGAGCTCGGTCGGGAACGGACCCTCGCCGACGCGCGTCGTGTAGAGCTTGAGGACGCCGATGACGCGGTCGATGGAGCGGGGCGAGACGCCCGAGCCCGTGCACGCGCCGCCGGCGGTCGGATTGGACGAGGTGACGAACGGGTAGGTTCCGAAGTCGATGTCGAGCATCGTGGCCTGCGCGCCCTCGAAGAGGACGGACCTCTTCTCCTCCAGGTTCTCGTGGAGGAACTGTATCGTGTCCGTCACGTAGGGCATGAGCGCCGGGACCATCGGCGTGTAGAGGCGGACCATCTCGTCCGCGTCCAGCTCGTGCGCGCCGAGGCTCTTGAGCTTGCGGTTGGCCTCCGCGACCTGCTTCCTGACGAGGTCGAGGAAGTTCGGACGCAGGATGTCGCCGACGCGCATTCCGTAGCGCCCGACCTTCGCGGCGTAGGCGGGGCCGATGCCGCGCCCGGTCGTGCCGATCTTCTCGCCGTCGGGACGCGCGGCCTCCTCGGCCTTGTCGATCGCGCGGTGCCACTGCATGACCATCTGCGCGCGCTCGGATATGTGGAAGCGCCCCTTGAGCTCGAATCCCCAGCTCTCGACCTGCTCAAGCTCCTTCATCAGGTCGAACGGATCCATCACCACGCCGTTTCCGATGACGCAGTGCTTCCCGTTGTGGAGGATGCCTGACGGCACGAGGTGGAGGACGTACTTCTTGTCGCCCACCACCACCGTGTGCCCGGCGTTGGAGCCGCCCTGGAAGCGGACCACGACGTCCGCCTCCTCGGTGAGGAAATCTATGACCTTGCCCTTGCCTTCGTCGCCCCACTGGGCGCCGACCAGTACGGTGTTCATTGGAACCTGTATCTCTCTTTCTTTATATTGTCACTCGGACATGTCCCTGACCAGCGGACGGTCGAGCATCTTTTCGTAAAGGTCGATGTACTCCTGGGCGCACTTCTTGTGGCTGAAGCGGCGGAGCGACTCGGTCATGATGCGGCGCACCTCGCGCTCGCGGACCTCGCGCGGCTGCATGTGGAACGCCATCGCCTGGTCCATGGCCCACATGAGGCCGCCGGAGTCGTACGTGTCGAACACGAAGCCGTTGCCGAACGAGCCGTTCCAGTCGAGCGGATCGACCGTGTCGTGGAGTCCGCCCGTGTTGTGCGCGATTGCGAGCGAGCCGTAGATCGGCGCCTGCATCTGGGGTAGTCCGCACGGCTCGAACAGCGACGGCATAAGCGTGAAGTCGCTCGCCGCGAAACCGAGCTGCGAGAGGCGTCCGTCGAAGTTGTGCACGGCGAGGCGGTTCTTGATGCCGTGGAACGTCTGGATGTCCCAGAACGGCTGCTGGTAGGGTCCGTTCGCGATGATCGCGAGCTGCGCGCCCTGGTCGTGGTACTTGTCAAGGAACCTGTACGTGATGTCCGTCAGCAGCTGTGGACCCTTCTGAACCGGGTCTAGGCGGCTCGGCCAGAAGAAGAGCGGCGCGTCTGCGTTCTCCTCGAGCCCGAGCGCGTGCTGGAGCGCGAGCTTGTTCTGGCGCTTGGCGTCCCAGTGGCTCTCCGGTCCGTACTTGAACGGAATCTTGTCGTCCGTCGCCGGGTTGTCCGTCGGGTCGGGCGCGTTAAGGATGCCGCTCGCGCAGCCGGCGTTGTACTTCGCGCGCATCTCGTTGCGGATGGAGTCCGGGACGAACGAGTGCCATCCGTTGACGATCTCCTCGAGGAACGTGGGCGAGACCGTGTTGATGAAGTGCGCGGCGAAGCAGCCGGACGCCTGGAGATCGACCTGGTTGCCGTTGCGGGACTCCTCGTAGCTGTACGGCGGATAGCTGTAGTAGAGGTTCGTCCAGAACTCGGCCGCGTCGATGCCCGCGTCCTCGACCTGCGCGAGCGTGAGCTTCTGCGTGTGGATGTTGTGGACCGTGAAGAGGCACGGGATGCCCATGCGGCGCGCGGCCGCCGGGATGAGGCCGGTCATCCAGTCGTTGCAGTGGATGAGGTCCGGCTGCACGCGCGGGATGATGTTGTTGATGACTTCGCGCTGGAACGCGAGGGCGAGCTTGAGGTTGCCGTCGCCGCGGTCGTAAACCGTGTCGCGGTAGTAGAAGCAGCGGTCCTCCGCAAGGTGGATGCGCTCGTCGGAGAGGTGGCTCTTGTACTTCCTCAGCTCCTCGCTGACGAGCTGCGCCGTCTCGACGTGGAACATGCGCCTGTAGTGCGGAAGCGCGACGTGGACGTCCGCGCCGAGGTCGTACAGCGCGGCGGTGAGGGACGCCGAGACGTCCGCCATGCCGCCGGCCGTCGCGGACATCTTGCCGGCGAGGTTGCCCATCCCGTCCGGAAGGTACGTTATCTCCGGCGTGACTATCAGGATTCTCGGATTCTTTGATTTCTCCTTTGCCATGGAATGGCCTCCTCTCGCTTTTTTGGTTTAAGTGTTTTTGTTGATGAATGGTTTCTCCGTCGCCCCCTACGCGATCACCGCGACAGCCTGCCCCTTCGAGACGGCCTTGCCGTGCTCGACGAGGAACGTGATCTTGCCAGAGGCGCTGGCCTTGATCGGGTTGAAGAGCTTCATGGCCTCGACGACGCACACAGCGTCGCCGGCCTTGACGGACGCACCGTCCGCAGCCATCTGCGGCTTGCCGGGAGCGTCGCTCCTGTAGAACGTGCCGTTGAGCGGCGCGAGGACGGGCGTGCCTGCGGGCGCGTCTGCGGACTTCCCGGCGTCGCCGGGCTTTCCGGATGCGGCGGCGGCCGGAGCCGGGGCCGCGGCGTCCCGCGCCTTCTCCTCCTCGTCCGCCGGGATCGGTCCGCCCTCCCTGCGCCACTTGAAGTAGCCGAGCGCGACCTCGGGGAAGAGCGCGTAGGAGAGGATGTCCTCCTCCGCCTGGATGGTGTTCGGGGGAAGCTCCTCCGCGGCCGCGGCGAGGCCGGGCTTAAGGAGGTCCGCCGGACGGCAGTCGATCGGCTTGAGCCCGCCGCAGAGCTTCTTGCGGAGCTTCGGGTCGATCGGCGCCGGGGTGCGCCCGTAGTATCCCGCCGCGTAGCGCTTCGTCTCGTCCGTGACCATGGAGTAGCGCTTGCCGCTGAGGACGTTGAGCACGCTCTGCACGCCGACGATCTGCGAGGTCGGCGTCACGAGCGGCGGATACCCCATGTCCGCGCGCGTCTTCGGCAGCTCCTCAAGCACCTCGGGAAGCCTGTCGAGCGCGTCCTGCTGCGCAAGCTGCGAGCGGAGGTTCGAGATCATGCCGCCCGGGATCGCGTGGACGAGGACGCCGGCGTCAACCGGCTCGACCTTGGCGGACGACGCGGGCTGGCGCTTCTTCTTGAGCTCCTTGAAGTATCCGTTGATCTTCGCGAGCTTCACCTGGTCGAGGCCGGTGTCGAAGCCCTCGGACTCTAGGATCGCCACGATGGACTCCGTGGGCGGCTGCGACGAGAACGAGCTCATCGTGGAGATGGCGCAGTCGAGGCACCCCGCGCCGGCCTCGGCCGCCGCCATGTACATCGCCGCGGCCATGCCGCTCGTCATGTGGGAATGGACCTGCACCGGCATGCCGGGAAGAGCCTTCACGAGCGCCGAGACGAGCTCGCGCGCCGCGCCAGGCGTGAGGATGCCGGCCATGTCCTTGATGCAGAGCGAATCGACGCCCATCGCCTCCTGCTCCTTCGCAAGGGCGACGTAGGCCTCAACGGTGTGCACAGGGGAAGTCGTGTAGCAGATCGTGCCCTGCGCGTGCCCGCCGTACTTCTTCACGCACCTGATCGCGGTCTCGAGGTTGCGCGGATCGTTCAGCGCGTCGAACACGCGGAAGATGTCCATGCCGTTCTCGCACGCAAGCGCGGTGAAGCGCTCGACCACGTCGTCGGGATAGTGCTTGTAGCCGAGGATGTTCTGCCCGCGGAAGAGCATCTGGAGCGGAGTCTTCCTGCAAACCTTCTTGATGCGGCGCAGGCGCTCCCACGGATTCTCGCGGAGGAAGCGCATGCAGACGTCGAACGTCGCGCCGCCCCAGCATTCAAGCGAGTAGAAGCCCGCCTCGTCGATCTCCGAGGCGATCTTGAGAATGTCGTCCGTGCGCATGCGGGTCGCCCAAAGGGACTGGTGGGCGTCCCGAAGCGTTGTGTCCGTGATGCGGACACGCTTTGTGGTGTTCTCTTTCATTTGTCTATATTATATCAAAATTATCCCTAATTGTGTAAAGCCGGGGAAGGAAGAAAAAGAAGAGGGACGCGTCCGTCCGGACGCGCCCCTCACTTCATTCGGACCTCTCTCCGCTATCAGGCGTTCTTGGCGATCTCGACGATCGTCTTGAAGCCGGCGGGGTCCTTGATCGCGATCTCGCTGAGCATCTTGCGGTTGAGCGCGACGCCGGCCCTGGTGAGCCCGGCGATGAGCTTGGAGTAGCTCATGCCCTCGGCGCGGGCGGCGGCGTTGACGCGGGCGATCCACAGCTGGCGGAAGTCGCGCTTCTTCAGCTTGCGGTGCTCGGTCGAAAGGCGCATCGCGCGATCGACTGCCTCGGTCGCGGTGCGGAAAAGCTTGGAGCGCGCGCCGTAGAAGCCCTTGGCGAGCTCTAGGCGGCGGCGACGGCGTTCGCGGGAAGCGGGTGCATTTGTTACGCGCATTTTTCCTTACCTCCTCTTTCTCAGTTGCCCTGCAGCATGCGCTGCATGGTCTTGGTTACCTTCTCGCTGGCGACAACGGCGAGGCCGCGGAGGCTGCGCTTGCGGGCACGGGTCTTGCCGTTGTTCAGGTGCTTCTTGCCGCCCTGTGAACGCAGGATCTTGCCCGTAGCCGACGTTTTGACGCGCTTGGTGGCGCACTTCTTTGTTTTCATCTTAGGCATTTTGGTGTTCCTTAGTTACCGTTTACCTTTTCTTCCTCACCGGTCGGGCAGTCGGTTTTTAGCCCGATCCAGACGGAATTGGCGGATATTCTACCAATTTTACGCCCCTCCCGTCAAGTGGGTGCGCCGGCAATTTGACGCAAAGGCGCGTCCGTGCGCCGAATCGCCGCGTCTATCTGGTATAATATACGGGATGCTGGCATCAATCATAGCGTTCGCGGCGATCACGTTCGCGGAATCCAAGAGCCTGCTCGTCCAGATCGAGCTGGACAGGGCGGGCTTCTCCTGCAACGCCGTCGATGGCGTGTGGGGCGCGAAGTCCGCCCACGCGCTGGAACGCTACCTCGCGGCGCAGGGACGCGGC
This sequence comes from Kiritimatiellia bacterium, assembly GCA_017650345.1. Taxonomy (GTDB): domain Bacteria; phylum Verrucomicrobiota; class Kiritimatiellia; order RFP12; family UBA1067; genus UBA1067. The sequence continues at coordinate 17,726 of JAGCFB010000037.1, forward strand.
GCGGACGCCCCGGCCACGCCAGAGGCGGCCTGGCGCACGCTCTTCCGCCGGGCAGGGAACCCCTACGCGTGGGTGGAGGTGACGCAGGAGGACATCGACTCGCTCACGGACATCCCGCAGGATCCGGCGGAGAAGGCGCGCCTTCCACACATGGGCTACGAGTCCATCGCGGAGATGTTCGCCGAGCGCGGACACCTCTCGCGCCGCGCGCTGGAGCGGCTGAATCCGGGGACGGACCTCTCGCGCGCATCGGTCGGCACGAAGATCAGGATTCCCGCGTTCCGATCCATGGAGGACGACCTGGATTCCTGGCCGCGCGCGCCGGGCGCGGCTGGGCGTGCCGAGGCCGCGCTCGTGAAGGTGTCGCTCGGACGCTGCGAGATCACCGCCTACGACGCCAAGGGACGGCTCCTCGCGTCCTTCCCCTGCTCTATCGCAAAAAGCAAGTCCAAGCTTCCGCCGTGCGGAGAGCTGAAGGTGACGACGAGCGTCGCGAATCCGAACTACACATACACGCCGGACGCCGCGCCGGGGGAGCGTCCGCAGTCGCGCCACATCCTCCCGGCCGGACCCAACTGCCCCGTAGGCGTCGCATGGATCGGACTCAGCCTCCCCGGATACGGAATACACGGAACTCCACGCCCGGAGTCGATCGGAAACGCGGAGTCGCATGGATGCTTCCGCCTCGCCAACTGGAACGCCGCGCGCCTCTATTCGATGGTCCGCCCCGGCGTCCGCGTCGTGATAGAGGAATAGCCCCGCCGCCGGCCACCGCACACGACTGGCCCACAAACCTGTCATGGTGATTCAGTTTGAAGGCGCATCCACGACCATCCGCAGGGGCAGGGCGTGATCTGACTGGAGTTCTTCCTTGAAAGCCTGGGAGTTGGCGACGCCGCGTTTGGCCATGAACACAAAGGCCGGAGTCCTTGCCAGC
>JAGCFB010000038.1 GCA_017650345.1 Kiritimatiellia bacterium
CAGCGCCGCCGACAGCCCCGGCCGCACCCATGGCAGCGTCGCCGACAGTGCCCGCAGCTCCGCCGATTGCATTGCCGACAGCCCCGGCCGCACCACCGACGGCACCGCCAACAGCTCCGGCAATGTCGCCCACGACCCCCACCGCGTTGCCGACCGCGCCGGCCGCCGCGCCGCCGATTGCCGAGACGAGGTTGCCAACCGCGCTGGAGGCCTTCAGAATCGCGTCGTAGATTGCGTTCCAGACATCCTGGAGCGTTGCGCCGTCAGGACTGTCGGCACCGATTCCCTCGAGCGTGATCGTCGGAATCGGAACCGGAACCGAGCCGTACTTGATTTTCATGTTCTTCAGAACGATCCTGTCGATCTGGACCTTCACACCATCGTCCTTCTTCACTTCGGGCGTCGAAGCCTCCGGCGCCGCAGGCCTGACGGACTCGGCCACCTCCTCAGACGCCTCACCGCCAGACGCGTTGTCCGCTATCTTGATGAAGTTGCCGCCGCCCATCGTAGTCGCGATGTAGAGTCCGTCAACCTCGATGCTCTCCACACGGATCTTTTTCGATAGAAGACTCGTCATCGCGACGTCCACATCGAGATTTCCAAGCTCCAGACAGTTCTCCTTTGAGAATCCCTCGGGATTCGCCAGCTGCATGTCTCCGGCGGCAAGCCCGCCTGTGTACATGTTGATGCCGAGCTTGCCAAGACGGAAGTCCGTCCCGACGATCCCCGGCACCACCGAGTTCGCGATGCCCTTCGCCGCCGGACCCAGCCACAGGGGCGATGCCAGCAGCAGCACGACAATGATGCCAAGCGTCCACAGAAGTACTTTACCCAGTTTCTTCATGTTATCTCCTTTACGTCAAGTCTTTCGACCGTTATCTTGGTCCGGTGTCCGGACCCCAAAGTTTCCACCTCAAGCACGTTCGGCGCCCATCTGTCGCCGAACTTCTTGATCCGCGTGCCCCAAAGCCGCCTGACGGGTCTTCCGTCCGCAATCTCCTCCGCCTGCATCATCGCGCCCGTCTTGCGATCCACCCACGCGCGGACAATGCGGTCTGCGCTCTTCAGGACTATTACGCAGCACTTCTGACCATGAACCGTCTCAGACTCCCTTTCCGCGTCGAACGAAACGTCGTCCCACCAAAGGTAGTCGAGCGTGAGGTCGCTCCATGTGACGTCCGTCCCCATTATCGCGCCTTGTCCATCGTCCCGCTCAAGCCGCGTACCGTCCACATCGAGTTCCGTCGCACCTTTGGCGCGGCGCAGCACATAGGCATGCTCCGCCTGCACGGTCCCGCGGCGGTTCCTGAGGATTATGCGCCCCGCAAGTTCAGCGTCGCCGGGTAGCATTGTGCGGCAGCACGCGACCATCTCGGCGGCCGTCGCATCCTCCGGCAGCACGTTCGCCGCGCGCGCAGGCGCGGCGTCCGCCGCGACCGCCGGCACTGCGGCCAGAACGCACGCAAAGGCCGCGAGCGTCACAGCGCCGCCTCCAGTCCCTTGTCTTCCGGGCCTCCGCGCACGCGTCCGGCCTCGTAGTATCCGCGAGCCGCCTCCTTGCCGCGCTCGCCGCGCGTCTTGAGGATGAGCCGCGCCATGTTGTAGTAGGCGAAATGGCTCTTCGGATGGTTGCGGATCGAAAGGTCAAGCGTCTGCTCCGCCTTCTCGTACTCGCCCTTCTCCGTCTCAACAGCCGCACGCAGGTTCAGCGCCGCAGGATCGTTCGGACGCTCCGCAAGAAGCCTTTCGATGGACGCCAGAGCCGCATTGTAGTTGCCGCACTTGATGTCCGCCGAGACAAGCAAAAGCCTCGCGCGACGGCTGCTCTGTGCCAGCGCCGCATCCTCGGGCTGCTCGGCCGGCGCGGCCAGCGCAGGCGGCTGGACGGCAGTCGCGGGCGGCGGCTCCGGCTTCGCAGGGGCTTCCGGCTTCTCCGCAGGCTCCGGTTCGGCAACCTTCTCAGGCTCGGCTGGCTTCTCGGCTTCCTTCGCCTTCTCCTGCTCCTTAGCCTTCTCGGCCTCCCTGGCCCTTTCAGCCTCCTTAGCCTTTTCCTCCAGCTCCTTCTTCGCCCTCTCCTCCTGCTCCTTTCTGGCCTTCGCTTCCTGCTCCTTGGCCAGGGCGGCGCGTTCCTTGTCGGCACGCTTCATGGCCTCGTACTTCTTCTCAAGCTCCGTCGTATCCGTTACGGCGACGGCGCGCGCGGACTGCTGAGCCTGGCGCAGGAGAAGCGAGTCGATGGCGGCGTTGACGTAGGCGCGCTTGTTGCGGATCGTGGCGAAGGCGGCGGACTTCGCGCGGTCCGCGTTCTCGACCTCTATGCGGTCGATCTTGAAAAGCGCCTCGCGGTACTTCTCGACAGCCTCGGCGAGCTTGCCCTCGGACGCGAGGTCGGACGCTTCGTCTATCGTCTCGGAGACGGGCTCCATCAGCTCGGACACCCTGAGCTTCGGAGCTTCCGACTTTCCGCCAAAGGGCCAATACCATGACGCCTCGGCGGTTCCGCAGAGTATAAAAATCGACAATAATATCGACAACCTGTTCATTTGTGACAATATTATACCAAAAAAATGGCTGTTGGGGCAATCGGTCAATAGCACTATTAAGGCTTTGCGGCCTCGGCGCGAAGCACCATCGGCCCTGTAGGCATTTCGGGGACAGACCCCGCAACTCCTCCGGTTTTCGCTGCTTTCGCCATCCTGCCGCCTGTTCATGCCACAGCCCCTTGCGCAAGCCGCCAGCCGTGCGTCGCATAGCCAAGGTCCTCCACCGCCCGCGCCGTCACGCTTCGCGACCGGAACCGGTCCCCGAGCGCAAACGCCTCCTCCTTCACGAACCCCTTGCTCCCGAATATCTTCCCGTCCCCTATCTGCGCCACCCTCCGCATCAGCCTCCACTCGGGGACAGACCCCGCGAAAGCTGGAGTATTCGGGGAAATCCAGCACCAGGCGTAGTCGGCCGCGTGCTTCACGAGCCCGGCGCGGACGGGATTGAGGTACACGTAGCGGCGGCACGTCTCTAGATACCTTCCGCCCTCGATCAGGGTTGACTTGAACCTGCCGCTCCATATCGAGCCGCAATACTTCTGACCGCGCTTGAAGCGGACGTTGAAGACCTCCTTGAACGTCTTCATGAACTCGCTTATGTCGCTCATCCTCGCGCGGAGGCGGTCCTGCGCCGCCTCGACCATTTCGCCGAGCCCCTCCTCGCGCAGGTCCTTCCAATGTTCGGCAAGGTCTTCGGCGGCCTTTCCTCCCTTCAGCACCCCGACCCGGCGGATGATTTCGTCCTCCGGAACTGGCTCGTCCGTACGGACGACCTTGCAGACGACATGGAAGTGGTTGTCCATCCCCGAATACGCCTCAAGCCCTATGCCGCTGAACTCCGCGGCCCGTTTGAGGGCGTCTATGAGCGAACTTTTCACAAGCCCCCTGCTGAACAGGAAGCGCTTGTCGTTCGCCCTCGACATGAGATGGTAGTACGAGGTTCCGTTTGTGGTCTTCTTGACGCGTGACGTGCGTGCCATGGCCGATTCCTCCGAATTTCTGCTGCGTTCTTTTGCAGGGCGGCCACGCGGCCGCCTCCGGCGCATTTTCGGAATCGGCGATGCCTCGCCAAGTGCCGGCGACGCCTGGGCCGCGCTTTCGCGCTCAAGCCCGCTGAGGAAGCCTCCTCCTGGCGTTCCAGACCGGCCGCCGCGGTTCCCGACCTCGTCGCCCCCTCCCGGACGGTCCGCCCACCCTTCAGGCTTCTCCATCCGTTCTCGGCAGGGCTCCATCGGTTTCAACCCAACGGCTTGCCTACGGCTCCCTTTCGTACCTCCGCTGCCGCGGAGTTCAATCCCGGAGAGCAGTCATATTTTCTCATATTCGGCGGAAAACCGCAAGGGGGAAATGCGCCTTTGCGGGGACAGACCCCGCAAACAGGCCGAAAACCGCAGTTTCAAAGGGTCTGTCCCCGAGATTTCCTCGAAATTTCTTTTTCGCCTCGCCTGTCCATAGCGCCGCCCGCGCAAGTACAAAACGCGCGACGTTGATCTCAAGCGCCGAGAGCTCCTCCAGCTGGTCTGTCCCCGAGATTTCTGCCTGTCGCAAATGCCTACAAGTGGCTAAGATCGCGGTTAAAACATGTTGTGGGAATTGAGATGATGTACAGTACAATTTGGCGGCCACTACCACTGTCACTGATAGTAAACGTTCGATATCCTGATGCTTCTTTAACCGACAGTTCAAAGTCGCCGAGCCCCTTTTCTAACGGCACAGTGCCCAAACATGACGCAAGGGTTGGTCCAAACGGAATTCGTAACCGCCTAATCCCACCGCAGAACCACAGCTCGTTACTGGAAGCAATCAGGCGTTCAAACGCAGCGCCAACACATTTGCCCGTTGAGCCTTTAGCCTCCAAATACAAGTCATCCATCGGCCTCCCATTTTCGTAGCAGCCAAAGGGCCTGTAAACATCGTATTCAACCGGACATCCGCGCATATCGGCAGAAGCAACGCCGACGTGCACCATAACAGCGCCCTTTCCATCAGCAACCTTGCCAAGGGCAAGAAGATTGTGTCCGCAAGAGACGACGATGATTAGCATAGCCAGTACCATCAGTCCAACGACAGACAGCACATAGGCCAAGGCACTTTTTAACCTAGGCAGTAGCAGTGGTCGCCGCGAGGCCTAGACTGTCGCTCCGTGAGGCCAAAGAGGCGCTCGTCGGGCATCCCGAGGGCAAGCTTCGCCCTCCTCTTTTTTTTTATGCGGCTAGGCAGGCAGCTGCCAGACACCTTGAGGGCAAAACTTTTCGTGGTTCGCGCCGGAGGCGCTAGGCGCGGATGGAGCGGGCGACGGTGAGGCACCAGACGCGCCACGCGCCGGCCTCCTTGAGCGCCCGTGCGCAGTCCGAAAGCGTCGCGCCGGTCGTCATTATGTCGTCCACCACGAGGACGGTGCGTCCGCGCACGCGCTCGGCGCGCCTTGCGGCGAACGTCCCCTTCGCGTTCTCCATGCGCTCCTCCTCGGCGAGCCCGGCCTGTCGGCGGGGGTTCCCGCAGCGGCGCAGGACGCCCTCCTCGCAGCGGCGGTCGATGCGCCGCGCGAGCTCGCGCGCGAGGTAGGCGGACTGGTTGTAGCCGCGGTCGATCCTGTGCCAGAGCGTCACCGGCATGGGCATGACCGCGTCGATCGCCGCAACGTCGAATCGCGCGCGCGCGGCAGCCTCCAGCCAGTCCGCGAAGTCGTCGCGCAGCCAGAGCGCCTGGTGGGACTTGTACCGGTTCACCATCTCGCGCGCCTCCGCCTCGTAGCGGATCGCGCTTCCCGCGCGGTCGAAGCGCGGACGGTCCCGCTTCGAGCAGTCCTCGCAGAGGTACTCCCCGGCGAGGCCCTCGACGGACCGTCCGCACACGCTGCAGCAGCCGTCCTGCGCAACGAACGGGATCCGGTTGAGGCAGTCCGAACAGACGTGACGCCCGGGCCTGTCGGCCGGGCGTCCGCAGACCTCGCATGCGCGAGGCCATATCATGTCGAGAAGCGGGATCCCCACTTACTTGGCGAGGAGGTTCGCCGGATACTCGCCGGCATCGACGAGCTTCTTGATCTCGGCCATCACGAACGGCTTGTCCTCGCGGTACGTGACGCCGAACCAGGAGGAGTCCGTCGGGAGGACCTTGCAGTCCGCCTTGCCTTCCTTGATCAGCTCATCGACGACGAACGGGATGTACCATTCGCTCTTCATCTCTGTGCCGCGCTTGGCGAGCCACTCGGGGAAGCGCCTCTCGAGCTCGTCGAAGAGTCCGGCGGAGAAGCCCCAGCAGTTCATGGAGACGCGGGAGTCGAGCGGAACCTTGACGGGGTTGGCCTCGTCCTCGCGGTTCTCGGCCATGTCGCCCGCCTTGACGAGCTTGGTCATCTCGGTGACGCCCTTGAGCGTGCCGTCCGGGGCGACGTCGCAGATGCCGCGCGCGACGGAGCCGTTCTCGGACAGCGTGAGGTCGAGCCTGTAGCCGACCATCGCGAAGTGGAGCCCGTCGCCCTGGGCGGACAGGAACGCGCCGAGCTTGGCCATAGCGTCGCGTCCGTAGAAGTCGTCGGCGTTGATGACGGCGAACGGCTCCTTGACGACCGTGCGCGCCGCGCGGGTCGCGTGCGCGGTGCCCCACGGCTTGGTGCGGCCCTCGGGGACGGTGAACGGGGCCGGAAGGTCGTTCATGTCCTGGTAGCAGTAATCGACGGGGACGAGCCCCTCGTACTTGGAGCCGATCTTCTCCTTGAACTCGGACTCGAAATCGTGGCGGATGACGAAGACGACCTTGCCGAATCCGCCGCGGACGGCGTCGAATACGGAATAGTCGAGGATCGCCTCCCCGGAGGGTCCGACGGGATCGACCTGCTTGAGCCCGCCGTAGCGGGATCCCATTCCGGCCGCGAGAACTACCAGTGTTGGCTTCATTTTTTCTGCTCCTTCGTTTGGTTGTTTGTCCTATTATAGCATATTTCAATCGAAAGCGGACCATGCACGCCGCGTCACACGGAGTCGAACGCGGCGAGCACGGCCGGCGTCACGTCCTGCAGCGACGACACTCCCTCGCGTATCTGCGCCTCCCTCGGACCGTACGCGATGAACGGCACGGGGTTCCTCGTGTGCCCGCGCTCCTCCATGCACTCGATGTTCCCGTGGTCCGCCGTCATTACGAGCGTCATCCCCGACGCCTCGGTGTAGCGCACGAGCGACGAGAGGAAGGCGTCGTACGTGCGGAGGACGGCGCACGCGCGCGCGTAGTCCATCGAGTGGCCCGAGACGTCCGTCTGGAAGAACTCGAACAGCGTGAAGTCGTTCTCCTGCGCTACGGAAAAGAGATGCTCCGCCGCGCGCTGCGGCGCGATGACCGGGATGTCGGGATAGCGGTCCTGTATCGTCTCGCGCGTGAGGTCCTGCATCACCGCGTCGTCGTCCAGCAGGTCGTCCACCGTCTTCACGACCTCCGGCGTCGTGAGGGCCATGACGGTGGTGACGGACTTGAACCTGCGCGCCGCAAGCTCGTCCGCCGACTCGACGAGATAGGCGTCCGCGAAGCTGATCCTCTTCCCGCGCTTCTTCAGCTGGAGGAAGAGGTTGTTGTCCTCGATTATCTGACGCAGGGCAGGACCCGGAAAGCCCTCGCAGTGCTTCCCCATCGCCGCCGAGCAGTTCACGCCGGTGAACATGGTGCCCTGGCCCGTCGCGGACTGCGGCAGGCCCTCGACGCCGAGGCAGGCGTCGATCGGCTTCGAGTGGCGCTCGATGAGACGGCACAGCGTAGGACACACCTCGGTGTTCACCGGGTTGTCCGTCGCCGGCTCGCGCATCCCGACGCCGTCGATGAATAGGAAGAGTATCTTCAATTTGCCAGGCACGGGCTTTCGTTCAGGATGTAAGAATTATACCAAATAAAAGCCCTTCCTCGCCACTCAAAGTTGGCGCGAAGCGAAAACGCGCGTCATACGAGGCGGTAGCCGGAGCCGTAAACCGTCTCGACGAGCGCCGCGTCGCGTCCGAGCTTCTGGCGCAGCTTCGCGAGCCGCGTGTCGATCGTGCGGTTCGTGCCCTGGTAGGCGCTGCCCCAGACGGACGCGAGGAGGCTGTCGCGCGACACGATCTCGCCGCGGTGCGCCGCGAGGAAGTTGAGGATGCCGAGCTCAAGCGACGTGAGCTCCGTCTCCGATCCGTCCGCGGCGACGACGACGGACCTCCTCGGATCGACCTTGTGCGATCCGACCGCGAACTCGCGCGCCCTCTCCGGCGCGGGCGCGGACGACACGGCCGCCCTCCGCAGGAGCGCCGCGACGCGCGCGCGCAGCTCCGCAACGCCGAACGGCTTCGCGAGATAGTCGTCCGCCCCGAGTCCGAGTCCCATCACCTTGTCGCCTTCGGCGGACTTCGCGGTCAGCATCATGATCGGCACGGACCTGTCGCGCTTCCTTATCTCCGTCAGCACGTCCCAGCCAGACACCTTCGGCATCATCACGTCGAGTATGACCAGGTCCGGACGCCGCTCGCCGTACGCCGTGAGCGCCGCGGCGCCGTCGGCGACGGCGCGGACGCGGCACGTGCCGCTCTCAAGCGCAAGCGCGGTCCATTCGCGGATCCCCGCGTCGTCCTCGGCGAACAGGATGTCCGTCATGCCTGTCCCCCCTGCGCGCGCCGCGCGGTGAACGTGAACACGAGGCCGCCGCCGTCGCGCCTTGCGACCTCGAGCTCGCCCTTCATCCCGTGCGCAAGCTCGCGCGCGATTGCGAGCCCGAGCCCCGATCCGCCGGTCTCAGCCGTCGTCGCGTCGTCGCCGCGCCAGAACCTGTCGAAGACGCGGCGCATGGCGTCCGCCGGAAGTCCCGGACCCCTGTCGGCGACGGAGATGAACGGACGCCCTGCGACGGACACGCCGGAGGAGACCTCGACGGGTCCGCCATTCGCCGCGTACTTCGCCGCGTTGTCGAGGAGGGCGACGACAATCTGCCTCACGGCGGAAGCGTCCGCCATGGCCGGGGCGCTCGCGCAGCCGGAGACGGAGAGTCCTCCCTCGGGGAAGCGCTCGCGGAGAGGTTCGGACGCCTCGCGGGCGAGGTCGGCGAGGTCGCAACCGACGAGCTCGAAGCGTCGGCGGTTCTTCTCTAGGCGGCTGAAGTCCAGCGCCTGGAGGACGAGCGCCTTGAGCCGGTTTGCCTCGGCGACGATGGACTGGAGGGCCTTCATGCGGCGCGACGGATCCATGCCGTCGTCCTGCGCAAGCTCGGCGCAGAGGCAGATCGTCGTGAGCGGCGTCTTGAACTCGTGCGAGACGTTGGACAGGAAGTCCGTCTTGCGCATCGCATCCTCGCGAGCCTTGCGCTCGCTCCTCACGAGAAGCCACGCGCCGGAGACGAGGGAGAGGAAGAGGAGTCCGACGACGCATCCGCCGATCCACGCCATGCGCTCGCGCTCAAGCGATTCGCCGTCCGCATCGTCGCGGAACACGCGGGGGATTCCGCGCGGAGGGCACGGACGCGGACGGCATCCGTCGCACGCCTCGCGATCGTCCCGCATGTCGCGTCCGTCCCGGAACTCGCGCACCATCCTGTGGCGCGGACGCCGCGCCTCTATCTGAACAAGACGCACCCCCGCGCAAGCAAGGAGCAGCGCGGGGATGCCAACCGTCAGAACGTAGATTCTGAGCGTGCGGTTCATTCGGCCTCAGGAGCGGGCGGCGGCTGGGGCGCAGGAACTTCCGGAGCGGGAGCGGGGGCCTCGGGGGCCGGAGCGCCGGCCGGAGCCTTGAATCCGCAGCGGGGGCCGCGTCCGTGCGCGCCCTTCGGACCGCGGCACATGGGGCGGAGTCCCTCGCGTCCGCGTCCCGGGCGATCACCGCGTCCAAGCAGCATCGGCTTGAAGCCGACGGAGAGCGAGAGGCGGAGCGGAGGACGGGCGGCGGACTTCTCGCCGCACTTGCAGCCGCCCTCGCAGGCGCAGGACTCGCACTTGCAGCCGGCATCGGCGGGCTTGTGCGCGCGGTACTTGGCTACGGCCTCGTCGATCTGGGCGAGCACGGCGCCCTTGTACGCCTCGATCGCAGCGTCGTCCGTCTTGTCCGTGACGAACAGCTCGACGGGACGCGCGCCCGGGCATCCGGACTTGGGTCCCTCGCAGCGGACCTCGCCCTTCTGGCACGGCGGCTGATGGCAGGCGGAGCAGTCGCAGGACGGCTCCTGGGCGAACGCGACGGCGGCGAGTGCCGCTCCGCAGATGGCGATTACTGACTTCTTCATTTTCTTTGTTCCTTTCGTTTTGGTTTTGAAGTTCCCTGTTGCAGGGCTACGGCACATATTAAACCATATTCACGAACCCGATTTGTCACCGAACTGCAACGGGACGCAACAAAGCGAACAAAACCTTACATCGGCTTTCCAACGGCTACTGGGCGGACAATGCGGCCTTCGAAGCACCGACTCGCACACGGTAGAACGAGCGCGCGTCCACCGCCGGCGCAGACAGGGTTGTGCTTGTTGTACCCGTCGTGGTCACGCTTACAGGATCGGTCGAATTTGCGTTTGTGAATAGCACGTTGCCTGCATAGTCGACGCAATACCACAGACCGGGGATGATCCTGGCTGGAAGCCGAATCTTCCTACCATCGCCTGTGCCGCTGAAAGACAGCAGGTCGACAGCCGTCGCGTCAAACTCAGGACGGACCTTCACGCCGTTAAACACCGCCTCGGGATTGAGAGCGAGCGAAATTATCGTATCGTCACCAGATTCCTGGTGCGCGAACAACGGCGTCAAATTGATTCCCCAACCGCTACCGTATTCCAATTCCCCCGCGGCATTGCTTGCATATATCACAAAGCTAGGCGAGGAGCAGGCAGCGACCAAGAAATTGAGGGCTTTTACTTTCATCGTCAATCCCCCTTGGTCGTCCTGTGGATTGTCTGTTTTCTGCAATCGATTACCATGTTACATTGACGCGGAAGAAGCGGTTGGTGTCGCCCGGGTCGTTGAATTCAACATCCTGCCATCCGTTCGTGAGCGTCGGCTTGCCCTGAAGGACATATTCAATCTCGCCACTCGCCTTCAACGCCTCGTTCGTTGGCGAATACCCGACGACGGGTGTCGTGCCTTCCATGCGAATCGTCGCCGAGAACTTGCTCATCTCATTAGTGGGGTCAAGACCAAGCACATAGCTTTCCCAAGGGGCATAGCCATTCTTGACGCTGCTATGGTTCTTGTTCGTGGCGAAATCGTTGTACTGAGTCGAACCCCATCCACTCACAAGCTCTGGGAAATACATATCTATCCACGAATACGGCGTCGGGAAGTCTGTATCTGTCGCCTTTTCCTTCGTCCAAATCTCGATACGTTTGACCGAATAGGCGGCGGCGTTCATCTTCGTCGCACTGGCAGTGTAAGTGTAATCTATCGTCTGCGCGTCATTTGCACCGCGATAGAAGTGCGACGAGAAATTGCCGATTCCGAATTCAGCCGTCGATGAGCTGGACTGCCAGTTGTTGTAGGCGAACAGCACCTGCCCGCCACGTCCGGACGGCGGCGAGATGCGATGCACCTGCATGCAGCCATACGAGCCGGATGTGGAAAGCGTGTCGTTCCAGTCGCAACATGAAGCATTGCCTGTTGGCGCCCCAGACACTCCAGAGACATTGCCGTTGTAATCGTATGGAGAAAGCTCAATAAAGCCAGTGACCGAATCGTCATTCGCTGCAACATCGTCAATGCCGTTGTGATTTGATTTCACATGCAGCCTGGTGACAACCTGCTGATGGTTGGCCGCCGGCAAGCCAACTTCGTCGATTGTCGTGCCAAACGCGTCCATGTCCACCCACACCCACTTGTGTGCGTTGTTGTCGGCGCGGACATATTCGACGAAGTAGGCGACCTTCCCGATTCTTTCCGCAGCACCTTCGCCAACGACGGCATAAGGACTCGCGACATTGAGGTTGCTCGCGGC
>JAGCFB010000039.1 GCA_017650345.1 Kiritimatiellia bacterium
CAGTCCGAGATCGACGCCGAGCTCGAGATCAAGCTCAACGCGCTCAAGGAGCAGAAGGGCAAGCTTCCCCCGGAGCAGGCGCTCGTCGGCATCAAGAAGGGCATGGCCGCCAAGTTCTGCACGCAGATCTGCCTCACGAAGCAGGACTACGTCGCGGACGGCGAGATCACCGTCGAGAAGTACCTTGAGGGCGTCTCCAAGAACTGCGGCGGCGCGCCGATCACGATCAAGCGCTTCTGCCGCATGCAGCTCGGCGCCTGACCGGCGCACTGCATCGCAGACCACGGGAAGGCCGCGCAAACCGCGGCCTTCCTCGTTTTTTTTGCGCCTTTTTTGGGCACTTGCGCGCACGGTCCGATAGTGGTAAAATATTCCGCACTATGGAAAAGAAGACAAGTCAGTTCAAGGCCGAGATCGCCGAGATGCTCGATCTCGTGGTCAATTCCCTCTATTCGAAGAAGGAGATATTCCTGCGCGAACTCGTGTCCAACGCATCCGACGCGATCGACCGCGCGAAGTACCTCGGACTCACCGAGAAGGACCTTGTTGCGGACAGCCCGGAGTGGGCCATCGAGATCGCCGTTGACAAGACGGCGAGGACGATGATGGTGTCGGACAACGGCATCGGCATGGACGCCGACGACCTGGAGAGGAGCCTCGGCACCATCGCCAGCTCCGGCACGAAGGCGTTCCGCCAGGCTCTCAAGGAGAAGGGCGGTGAGGCGCTTCCCGAGCTGATCGGACAGTTCGGCGTCGGCTTCTACGCGGCGTTCATGGTGGCGGACCGCGTTCGCGTCGTCACGAAGAAGCGCGGCACGTCTCAGGCGTACGTCTGGGAGAGCGACATGTCCGGCGGCTACACCGTCGAGGAGGGCGGGCGCGACGGCTTCGGCACGTCCGTGATGATGCACTTCCGCGACGACCAGCAGGAGTACCTTGACTTCTGGCGCGTCTCGGACCTCGTAAAGAAGTACTCGGACTTCATCGCCTACCCGGTCAGGTTCCGCACGGTCGATGTCCCCGCCGACGAGAAGGAGGAGGACAGGAAGCGCCGCGAGGAGCGCGAGGGCAAGCCGCTCAACACGATGGTCGCGCTCTGGAAGCGCGCGAAGAAGGACGTCAAGGACGAGGAGTACGCGGAGTTCTACAAGCACCTCACGCACGACTACGACGGTCCGTTCGAGACGATCCCGTTCTCCGGCGAGGGCGCGGTGGAGTTCAAGGCGCTCCTCTTCCTGCCGAAGAAGGCGTCCATGGACATCTTCATGCCGGGGCAGAAGCGCGGACTCTCCCTGTACGTCCGCAACGTCTTCATCGGCGACGACATCGAGATGCTGCTCCCGACCTGGCTCAGGTTCGTGAAGGGCGTCGTTGACTCGAGCGACCTTCCGCTCAACGTCTCGCGCGAGATGCTTCAGGACGATGCGGTCGTCGCGAAGATCAAGAGCGCCGTCGTCGGCAAGGTGCTCTCGACGCTCGAGGACATGAAGAAGAAGGACGGCAAACGCTACGACGAGTTCTTCGGCGCGTTCGGCGCGGTCCTCAAGGAGGGCGTGCACGTCGATTGGGAGCATGCGGATCGCATCAAGAAGCTCCTGAAGTATCCGACCGCGCGCTCGGACGCCGGAAAGCGCGTCTTCCTCGAGGACTACGTGAAGGACATGGCGTCCGGCCAGTCCGACATCTACTACATCTGCGCCGAGCGCGAGGAGGACGCCCGCCGCGCGCCGCAGCTCGAGGCCGCACGCAAGCACGGGTGCGACGTCCTGCTCTTCTGCGACCCTGTTGACGAGTACCTCACGGAGTCCCTGCGCGAGTTCGACGGCAAGAAGTTCGTCGATGTCGCGAAGGGCGACGTGCAGTTCGGCAGCGACGACGAGAAGAAGGCCGAGACGGAGGCCAACGAGAAGGCAGCCGGCGAGCTTAAGGGCTTCTTGGAGTCCGTCAAGAAGGAGCTTTCCGACAAGGTGGAGGACGTGCGAGTCTCGACGCGCCTTACGGACTCCCCGTGCTGCCTCGTCGCGAAGGAGTACGCGCTTCCGCCGTCCATGGCGCGCATGATGCGCGCGATGGGCCAGGGCGCGCCGGACGAGAAGCGCATCCTCGAGGTCAACGCCTCGCATCCGCTCGTCAGGAAGGTGTCCGCCCTCTCCGGGCAGGAGCTTTCGGACGCGGTGGCGCTCCTCTACGACTCGGCGCTCATCGCCGAGGGCTCGCCAGTCGCGGACGGCGCCAGGTTCACGAAGCTCCTCGCCGGACTCATGCTGAAGTAGATCTGGCGGACGCGGCGCGCCCCACGGCCATTTTTGGTATAATATAAGATTATGGAAACGAACGAATACCGCGAACAGCGCATTGCGAGCATGAAGGCGCTCGCCGAGATGGGATTTGAGCCCTACGGCTGCAAGTACGACCACGAGGACCTCAGGAAGGTCCGAGAGACATTCGAGGAGGGGCGCGCCGTCCGCGTCGCCGGGCGCCTGATGATGATCCGCCGCATGGGCAAGATGAACTTCTGCACCATGAGCGACGGGACGGACCGCTTCCAGCTCATCTTCAAGCGCGACGAGCTCTCCGAGACCATGTTCGCCGCGTTCAAGCTCCTCAACCTCGGCGACATCATCGGCGCGGAGGGCACGCTCTTCACGACGCAGAAGGGCGAGAAGTCCGTCGTCGTCAAGGAGTGGACGATGCTCGCCAAGGCGCTGGAGCAGCCGCCGGAGAAGTTCCACGGGCTCGCCGACCAGGAGGAGCGCTACCGCCGCCGCTACGTCGATCTCATGACGAACGACGAGTCCCGCGAGCGCTTCTTCACGCGCTCGAAGCTCCTCATGGAGATCCGCAAGTACCTGTGGTCCAAGGGCTTCGTCGAGGTGGAGACGCCGATCCTCCAGGACCAGGCGGGCGGCGCGGCCGCGAAGCCGTTCTTCTCCCACTACAACGCGCTCGACAAGGACTGCGTCATGCGCATCGCGCCGGAGCTGTACCTGAAGCGCCTCCTGGTGGGCGGTATGAACAAGGTGTTCGAGCTCGGCAAGGACTTCCGCAACGAGGGCATCGACCGCACGCACAACCCGGAGTTCACCGTCTGCGAGATCTACGAGGCGTACGGTGACCGCACGTCGATGGAGGCGATCATGGAGGGGCTCCTTCCGCACCTCTGCGACACCGTGATCGGAACGCGCAAGGTCGCGTACGGCGACAAGGGCGACGTGATCGACTTCACGCCCCCGTACCGCCGCGTCGCGTACAAGGACCTTGTGAAGGAGCTCATGGGCGACGACTGGTTCGACCTCGACTTCGGGACGCAGCTCGCGAAGGCGAAGGAGAAGGGGCGCGAGACGGACACCAACCTCGAGCTCGACGGCGTGACGACGGAGCTCATGCTCACGCACGAGGTCTATGACAAGCTCATCGAGCGCAACCTCATGCAGCCGACGTTCGTGACGCGCATCCCGCACGAGTTCGTCCCCCTCGCGAAGACCTGCAAGGACGATCCGTCGCTCGTGGACGTGTTCGAGTTCGTCGTCGCCGGGCGCGAGCTCTGCCCGGGCTACACCGAGCAGAACGACCCGATCGCACAGCGCAGCGCGCTCGAGCACCAGGCCGGCGAGGACACCGAGAAGATCGACGAGGACTTCATATCGGCGCTCGAGTGCGGCATGCCGCCGACGGGCGGACTCGGCTTCGGCGTCGATCGCCTCGTCATGTTCCTGACGGGAACGGACTCCATCCGCGACGTCGTCCTCTTCCCGCAGCTCAAGCGCGTCTGACCGGCGCGGCGCGAACGAACAGCAAACGAAAGGAATCTCGAGATGGACAACCCGGTTGTCGGCATAGTGATGGGCAGCGACTCGGACTGGCCCCTGGTCAAGAAGGCGTGCGAGACGCTCGACAGGTTCGGCGTCGCGTACGAGACGCGCGTCATATCCGCGCACCGCACGCCGGACGTCGCGATCGACTATTCGCGCACGGCCGAGGAGCGCGGGCTCAAGGTCATCATCGCCGCGGCCGGCGGCGCGGCGCACCTCGGTGGCGTCCTTGCGGCCGCCACGGTCCTCCCGGTGATCGGCATCCCCGTCGCAGGCGGCGCGCTCAACGGACTCGACGCGCTCTACGCGACCGTCCAGATGCCGTCCGGCGTACCCGTCGCCACCGTCGCCGTCGGCTCCGCCGGTCCGGCGAACGCCGCGCTTCTCGCTGTCCAGATCCTCGGCACGGCCGACGCCGCGCTCCGGGAGAAGTTCCGCGCGCACAAGGCCGAGCTTCGCGAGAAGGTGGCCGCAGCCAACGACCGCATCCACGCGCAGTGACGGGAATGAGCGAACAGTCCAGGATTCCGCTTCCGCGCAGCCTCCAGGAGATCGTAGGCTCGCTTCTCTTCGCCGCCGAGACGCCCCTCACGGCCGGCGACCTTCGCGCCGCAGTCAAGTCCCTTGAGCCCGAGGAGGGCGAGAACGCGGAGGTCATGGACGTTTACCGCACCTGCACGAACCGCGAGATCGACGAGGCGCTGAAGGGACTCGAAAAGGCGCTCGATGTGGCGGGCTGCGGCTTCCAGCTCGTCTGCTCCGGCGGGGCGTACAGGCTCCAGACCGCGCCAAGCTGCGGAAGGTACGTGCGCGCCATGCTGAAGCTCGACCGACCCAACAGGCTTGGGCGTGCATCCCTCGAGACTCTCGCGATCATCGCTTACCGCCAGCCGCTCACCAAGAGCGAGGTGGAGGAGATACGCGGCGTGGACGTGTCGGCGAACATCAAGACGCTGATGGACCTCCAGCTCATCAGGCTCGTCGGAAAGTCCGAACTTCCCGGACATCCGTTCCTCTACGGCACGACGCCGCTTTTCCTCGAGCATTTCGGACTCGCCTCCCTTCAGCAGCTCAACGAGCTCGATCCGACGCTCCAGCGCTCGAATCCGCGCGAGAAGGCCGCCGCGTACAAGAAGCCGGCGCCCGCGAAGACGGAACTCGAGCTTGCGGCAGAGGAGGCCGCCGCCGAGGCGGCCGAGGCCAAGAAGTCCGAGGAGGAGAAGGAGAAGGGGCCGGAGGACGAAGAGCCCGAAGAGCCGAAGGCAGAGGTCGCGATAGAGGAGGACGACCTCTTCATAGACGACACGCCGGACGAGTTCGATGACGAGGACGACGACGAGGACGAAGATTTTGACTACGAAGAAGAAGAGAACGAAGATGATGATGACGATGAAGAGTAGGATCCTGGGCTTTGCGGCTCTGGCGGCGATCGTGTGCGCGCTTCCGGCGTGCGACTATGCGCAGCGCAAGGAGATCAAGGACGAGCGCGCTGACCGCCATTATCAGGCTGCGATGTCCGACTACGCAGCCGGACGCCTCGATGCGGCGATCTCCGGCTTCGAGAAGGCGCTCAAGGCGAATCCCGGAAACGCCAGCGCGCGCTTCCAGCTCGCATGCCTCCTGCAGGACCGTCGCAAGGACTACCTTGGCGCGCTTTGCCACTACCGCGAGTTCCTCGCGCTCGAGGGCGGCGGCGACAAGGCGAAGATGGCGAAGGACCGCGCGGCGCTCTGCGAGAAGCTGTTTGCGGTGGAGATCGCGAAGAAGGCCGGGGCGGCGGGGATCGTGTCCGCGCAGGAGCACGAGGACGTGCTTGCCGCGGCGAAGGCGGCGTCCAACGCGCTCGCGAAGGCGGAGAAGCGGATCGAGGAGCTTGCCGGACGCGTCGAGGGTCTGGAGAGCGAGAACGCGCGACTCCGCCGCATGATGGCGTCCGTCGGCGACGAGAAGTCCGCGCGCGGCTCCGCGCGTCCCTCCGTCGCCTCTGCGCGCGAGCTGCTGGACGACGATGACGACGGCGAGGGCGACAGGCTGAGGCTTTCTCCGGAGGCGAAGGCGCTTTTCGAGGAGGACGAGCTGGCCGATTCCCCGTCAGCGCTCGGCGCGCGCGCAGTGGCGTCCTCGTACGACGGGCCGACGCTCGCGCACAGCGCGGATATGCTGCCCGGATCGGACGGCGCGAAGGCGTCCGAGCCGCAGCACGAGGCGCGTCCCGAATACTACACCGTGCAGGAGGGCGACACGCTCTACAGGATCGCTCTGAGGTTCTACGGACGCCGCGATGCGTGGAAGAGGATCCAGGAGGCGAACAAGGCGACCGTGTCGTCGGACGCGAGGATCAAGGTCGGACAGAAGATAAGGCTTCCGTGACATGAGCGCCATCCACATATCCGTCCGCGGAGACGCCCACGAGTACACGCGATCGCGCACGCCATGGCTCCTTGGGGCGAACCGCGAGGCGAAGGGCGAGACCACGACGGGAAAGAAGTTCGGATGGAAGCTCTTCCACTACATTTCGGGCGGCGGCATGAAGTCGTTCGGACGCACGGTCCAGCAGGAGGAGGCGGACGCCAAGCGCGCGCGCTTCCTCGCGGCTTCCGCCGCGATCGGCGCGGTCTGGCTCTTCTACTGGATCGCGTAGCGCACGGCGACCGGGCGTCTTGCATCCCAACAGGAACGGAGGAATGAAGGAAATGAAGAAGACATTGGCAATCGCGGCGGTCGCCCTTGCGGCGGTCGCGGCTTCGGCCGCCCCGCAGGAGGGCGGACGCGAGGCGTTTCTCAAACAGCAGGCGTACGCCGAGATGCAGCGCGTCTCGGGACAGATAGACGTTCTGCAGCAGAGCCACGATGAGCTGGCGGAGCGCGTCGCGCGCATGGAGGGCGGCAAGGGCGAGATCGGAGCCGTTAAGGCGGACGTGGAGTCGCTCCGCGCCGAGATCGACGGCGTCCGCCGCGAGATGCGCCGCATGCGCCAGGAGATCGTCGATGAAATCACGAAGAAGGTGATCGAGGTCGTCAAGGCGAACAACGCGGCGACCCTGCGCCAGGCGGCCGCGGCGGCGAGCGCGGCGTCCGCGCGCCAGGCGGCGTCCTCCTCCGACGGCGCGAAGAAGGAATACGTCGTCCAGCCCGGCGACACGCTCTCCCTCATCGCACAGGCGTTCAAGACGACGGTCGCGAAGATCAAGGAGATGAACGGACTCAAGAACGACAACATCCGCGTCGGACAGAAGCTCGTCGTCCCCGGGAACTGATTTCAGAAAGGAGCATCGAGATGAAGATACTGGTCGTCGGAAGCGGCGGACGCGAGCACGCGATCGCCTGGCGCCTTGCGCAGGACGAGGAGAGGCACGAGATTTTCTGCGCGCCGGGCAACGCCGGGACCGCCGCCGTCGCCACGAGCATCGCCGTCGGTGCCGAGGACGTCGCGGGCGTCGCGAAGTGGGCGCGCGAGAACGGACCGGACCTGGTGGTCGTCGGACCCGAGGCGCCGCTCGTCAAGGGACTCGCCGACGAGCTTCTCTCGATCGGCGTTCCGGTCTTCGGGCCGGTCGCGGCCGGCGCGCGCATGGAGGGGTCCAAGCGCTTCGCCAAAGAGGTAATGGACGCGGCGGGCGTCCCGACGGGCAGGGCCGAGACGTTCACGGACGCGGCGTCCGCAAAGGCTGCGCTCGCGCGCTACGGACTCCCGGTCGTCATCAAGGCCGACGGACTTGCAGCGGGGAAGGGCGTGGTCGTCGCCGAGACGCGCGAGCAGGCGGAGTCCGCGATCGACGACATGCTCGTCGGGAACAAGTTCGGGGCGGCAGGCGCCGAGGTCCTAGTCGAGGAGTTCCTCGACGGCGAGGAGTGCTCGATACTCGCCATGACGGACGGGGAGTCCGTCGTGCTCCTGCCGAGCTCTCAGGACCACAAGCGCGTCTTCGACGGCGACAAGGGTCCGAACACCGGCGGAATGGGCGCCTATTCGCCCGCGCCGGTCGTGACGGACGCCATGCTTCCCGAGATCAAGGAGAAGATCGTCATGCCGGTCGTCCGCGAGCTCAAGAGGCGCGGGACTACGTACCGCGGCATCCTCTACGCCGGGCTCATGATCACGCCGGAAGGCGGCAGGGTCGCGCTCTCCGGTTCGCGGATCAACGTCGTGGAGTTCAACGCGCGCTTCGGCGACCCGGAGACGGAGGCGGTGCTGCCGCGCCTTGGCGGAAGCTTCGCGACGGCGCTGCTCCATGCGGCGACCGGCTGCCTCAGGGACGAGGACATCGTGGTCAGGCCGGAGTGCGCGGCGACGGTGATCGTCGCGTCGGCCGGCTATCCGGGGTCGTACGAGAAGGGCAAGGAGATAACGGGGCTTGCGGACGCCGAGGCGGCGGGCGCGACGGTGTTCCACTGCGGGACGAAGTCCGACGGCGGCAGGACGCTCACGTCCGGCGGGCGCGTCCTCAGCGTCACCGGCATGGGCGCGACGCTCAGGGAGGCCGTGGACAGGGCGTACGCCGGAGTCGCCAAGGTTTCCTTCGACGGGATGTTCTACCGCCGCGACATAGCGCACCGCGCCTTCGAGCGCGGCTGACATGGGCGCGCAGGACCTGATCCTCGGCGCGCGCGTCGCGCACCTCCGTGAGCTGAAGTCCGAGGTCGCGCGGCTGAAGTCCGAGTGCGCCGCGCTGCGCGACGAGAACGCCGCGCTCAACGCGCACATGGAGCTCGCCGCGCTCGCCGCGCGCGACCTTGCGGCGCTTCCGCCGGGCGGGAGGCTCGTCATCGTGGACGGATGGAACCTGATTCTCGGCGCGAAGAAGGAGGCGAAGGATCCGGCGGAGCTCGTGGAGCGCGCCAAGCGCCGCGTGGCCGAGAATCCGGCGGATCGCGTGTGGATCGTGTTCGACGGACCGAAGGAGAACTCGCGCGTCGATGGCGGAGTGCGCATCTCCTACACCGGAGGGAAGGGTCCGCACCGCGCCGACCGCCTTATCTGCGACTACCTGCGGATGGCGCGCCTGTCCGGCGACGTTTCGCGGCTGGAGGTCGTCACCAACGACAAGGACTTCCGCCGCGACGCCGACCGCCTGCTCGCAAGGTGACGGGTCCGGGGATTGCCTGATTTGGTATAATATTCGCAATGGACAGAAACGGGAGACATCTGGCATGAAGGTGGTTTCGCTTGCGAGCGGAAGCGGCGGCAACGCGTACTGCGTCGAATCGGGCGGCGACATCCTCCTCATCGACTGCGGAATTTGCAACAGGGACCTGTGCGCGCGGTGCCGCGCTTGCGGACTCGACCCCGACAGGATATCCGCCGTGGTGTTCACGCACAACCACGTCGACCACATCAAGGGGGTGGACGTGTTCCACCGGCGCCATCCCGACGCCACGCTGTTCGCCAACCTGATGACGGCGGACGCGATTGCGAGCGTCATGAAGATGGACGAGTCGGAGTTCGTCGTGTTCGAGAACGGACAGAGCTTCGAGGCTGGGCCGTTTGAAGTGTGCGCGTTCTCGATTCCCCACGACGTCCCCGACCCAGTCGGCTATCTCATCCGCGTGGAGGGCGTCACGTATTTCCATGCGACGGATGTCGGGAGTCCGCTAGACTCAATCGGCGTGCATCTCGCCGAGGCCGACATCGCGACGCTCGAATCGAACCACGATCCAGTCATGCTGCACTCCAGCCAGCGTCCCGAGTCGCTGAAGCAGCGCATCAGGGGTCCGCGGGGGCATCTCTCCAACCAGGACGCGGCTTCGCTTGTGCGACGCTTCGCTTCGCCGCGCCTCACAACTCTGGCGTTGGCCCATCTTTCCGGCGAGTGCAATGAACCGTGCGTGGCCGAGCGCGAGATGCGCGAGGCACTCGCAGCGGCAGGACGCGCGGATGTCGCGCTTAGGATTCTTTCGCAAGACAAGGTGGTGGAGCTGTGAAGATTGCCATTGCCGGGCTGGGGCTTATAGGAGGGTCGTTCTACAAGGCGTCCCTGAGGGCGGGGCACGATGTGCGGGCCATGCACCACGGCGACGGACCCGAGGCGCTGAAGGACGCCGAGATCGTCATGGTCTGCATGCCGCCGGACGCGATAGTTCCGTGGATCAAGGCGCACGCCGGGGACTTCGCGAAGGGCGCGGCGGTAGTTGACATATGCGGGGTCAAGACGCGCATCGTGGCGGAAATGGCGTCCGTCGCGCAGGACGGCTGGACCTTCGTGGGCGGACATCCCATGGCGGGGCGCGAGGTCTCGGGCTACGAAAACTCGCTCGCCACGCTCTTCGACGGAGCGTCCATGATCCTCACGCCCGCGGACGGCACGGACGCGGCGCTCCTCGAACGCCTTCGCGGATACTTCGCTTCGCTCGGCTTCGCCATGACGGTCGTCGCAACGCCGGAGAAGCATGACGAGATGATCGCCTTCACGAGCCAGCTCTGCCACGTCATCGCGACGGCGTATTCGCGCGATCCGCTGGTGGCGGACTCCGTGGGCTTCTCCGCGGGCAGCTACGCGAACATGACGCGCATCGCCACGCAGAATGCGTCCGACTGGAGCGCGCTGTACCTTTCCGACCGTGACGCGCTACTCGCCACGCTGGACCGCTTCGTCGCGCGCCTCGGCGAGTTCCGCGACGCTCTCGCCGCCCGCGACGCGGACGGGATGGTCCGCATCATCGAGGAGGGCACGTCCGCAAAGCTTCGCGAGCTGTCCGCCGAGAGGCGTCCGCGCGCGTGACGGCGCGCAAATTTGGTATAATAGTAGGGAATTTAACCGAAGCAAAAGGAGAAAGCAAGAAATGAGACCGGTAGTGTTCATAATCCGCGACGGCTGGGGCGTCAATCCCCGCAAGGACGGCAACTCGGTGTACGGGGCGAAGACGCCCGTGATCGACCAGATCAGGGCCCGCTATCCGCACTGCCTCTTGGACTGCTGCGGCGAGGCGGTGGGACTTCCCGACGGCTACCAGGGCAGCTCGGAGGTCGGACACCTCAACATGGGCGCGGGCCGTATCGTCGTCCAGGAGCTCAAGCGCATCGACGACGGACTATCCTCGGGCGAGCTATTCAAGAGTCCGAAGTGGCAGAACCTCATCGCGCAGTGGAAGAAGAACAATTCGCAGTTCCACTTCTTCGGACTCCTCCAGGACGAGGGCGTCCACGCCCACCAGGAGCACCTCTTTAAGCTGATGAAGCGCGCCCGCCAGGAGTTCCCGGAGGGCAGGATCGTCGTCCATCCGTTCCTCGACGGACGCGACACGCCGCCGCGCTCGACGCTTGAATACCTCGCCCGCCTCAAACAGGAGATCGCCGCCGTCGGCAACGCGACGATCGGCACCGCGATGGGCCGCTACTACGGCATGGATCGCGTGAAGAACTGGAAGCTCACGAGCGAGGCGTACGACTGCATCGTCAGCTGCAAGGGCAGGAAGTCGGCGACGATCGAGGAGTGCGTCAAGTCCGAGTACGAGACCGGCAAGACGCCGGACGGCACGCCCATGACGGACGAGTACATCCCGTGCTATGTGATCGGCGGCTACGAGGGCATGAAGGATGGCGACGTCGTCATGCACACCAACTACCGCCAGGACCGTGCGATCCAGCTCACGCAGGCGTTCGTCTGCGACGACTACCAGGGCGAGCGCTCGGCGCGTCCGAAGGTCGCGTTCCTCGGCTTCACGCGCTACTGGGACGAGTTCGAGGACTACCTCCTCGGCGCGATGGGCGCGGGCGGCGGCATGGACAACCTCCTCGGCGAGGTCGTCTCCAAGGCGGGCATCCGCCAGCTCCGCCTCGCGGAGACGCAGAAGTTCCGCCACGTGACGAGCTTCTTCAACGGCAAGTCCACCACGCCTTCCGAGGGCGAGGACCAGGTCGACATCCCGAGCCGCTTCGACCCCGCGACGTTCGCCTCGCATCCCGAGATGGACGCCTACACGGTGACGGACGCGCTCCTCAAGCGCCTTGAGAACAATCCCTACGGCTTCATCGCCGTCAACTTCGCGAACTGCGACATGGTCGGCCACACGGGCGACCAGGCCGCCGCGACCAGGGCCGTAGAGGTGACCGAC
>JAGCFB010000040.1 GCA_017650345.1 Kiritimatiellia bacterium
AGCTGCTTGTAGCCGCCATTGAGGCGGAACGTCGCCTTCACGAGCTCGGGGATCATCGCCTCGGTCGCGCCGAGCTCCGTGATGTTCATCGAGACTCCGATCTCGCGCATCCACGCCTCAAGCGCGGCGAGTCCTTCGTCGGCAAGCTGCCCGTCGCTCTTGCCGTCCGCCGCAACACCCCATACGTTGACCGCGAAGCGGGCGAACTTCTTGAGTCCGTACGGCTTGATGAGGCGGTAGTACGGAAGCGACACCGCCGAGAGCGTCATGCCGTGCGTGGCGTCCGTGAGCGCGCCGACGGCGTGTCCGATCATGTGGACCTCCCAGTCCGTCGTCTTGCCCATCGCGATGAGCGTGTTGAGCGCCCATGTCGCAGTCCACATTATGTTGCTCCTCGCCTCGTAGTCCTCCGGATTCCTGATGGCGGCGCGGGACGAGACGATGAGCGACTTCATGAGACCCTCGGCCAGATAGTCGCTGGTGTTGTCGTCCGTCCCGCTGAAGTACTGCTCCAGGATGTGGCTCATGATGTCGAAGAATCCGGCGACCATCTGGCGGCGCGGCACGGTGAACGTGAAGCGCGGATTGAGGATCGCGAACTTCGGATAGACCGCCGGACCGAAGACCTTCCCGACCTTGATGTTCGCCTTGTGGTTGGATATGACGTTGCCGCCGTTCATTTCGCTGCCGGTGCCGACCATCGTAAGGACGCTGCCTACCGGAATGATGCGGCACGAAGGCTCCTCGAAGCGCACGTAGTACTTCTCCCACGGATCCTCCTCGCACCACGCGGCCGCGCTGACCGCCTTGGCGTAGTCGATCGTCGAGCCGCCGCCGACCGCGAGGATGAGATCGACGTTGTTCGCCTTGGCCTTCGCCGCGCCTTCTAGCATGCGCTCCAGCGTGGGGTTGGACATCACGCCGCCGTCCTCGACGATGGTCTTGCCGGACGCCTTGAGCGCCGCGACGACCTGGTCGTAGATGCCGTTCTTCTTGATGGAGCCGCCGCCATACGAAAGCATTACGACAGGGCCGAAGCCCTTCAGCTCGCCGACGAGCGCGTCCATCGCGTTCTCGCCGAAGTGAAGCCTGGTGGGATTGTGGAATGTGAAGTCTCCGTTCATGGTGGTTGTCCTTTCTTGACTGCAGTTTATTATAGCAAATGCAGCTCTTCTATTTCCGCCGCTATCGCCTCGGGAGTGGTGGTCGGATGGAATCGCTTGACCACATTCCCGTCGCGGTCGACGAGGAACTTTGTGAAGTTCCATTCGATGTCGCCGGGAGCCTCCGCGCCCTTCAGTCCGTGCTTGGCGAGAAGTTCCCGCAGCCCGGCTATGTCCGCTTCCGGCGCATCATCCTTCGGACGCTCTGACTTGAGATACTCATACAGCGGCTCCGCTCCAGGGCCGTTCACCTCGATCTTCGAGAGCTGGTCGAAGGACGTGTTGTACTTGAGCGCGCAGAACTGGTGGATTTCGTCGTCGCTGCCCGGCGCCTGGTGTCCGAACTGGTCGCAAGGAAAGTCGAGTATCTCCAGCCCCCTGTCGCGATACCTCCCGTAGAGCTTCTCCAACCCTTCGTACTGCGGAGTGAAGCCGCAGCCTGTGGCGGTGTTAACGACCAGAAGCACCTTTCCCTTCAGCGTGGAGAGGTCGAGCGTCGCGCCACCCCTCCCCTTGACCGTGAAACCGTATATCGTCTTGTTTTCCATTGTCGCCTCCTTGTTTGGCTTTTCGTTTGAAATACATGTCACTCCGCATCCCGCAAGAACACTTGCGGACACAATGACGGCGATGCATCCTATTGTCGCTGACGTTTTCATTCTTCTTTACTCCTCCGGAATCATTTGCGCCCCGCCTCCATGTTCGCCGCAGACTGCCCGCCGTCAACCGGAATCACACAGCCCGTCGTGTGCGCGGCAGAAAGGAGATATGCGACGGCGGCGGCGACAGACTCGGCCGTGGGGCGTCCGAGCGGACACTCCCCCGCCTTCTCCCTGACCGCGACCGGCGCGAGGACCGGACCCGGCGCTACGCCGTTCACTCGCGTGCCGCGCTTCGGCGCGCGCGTGCGCATGTAAAGTTCGCGCTTCGTCCGCTCGTAGGCGTTCCCCGGGACGAATCCGTCCGCCACGACGCGGCTGTCGAGGATGTTGACGACAGCGCCTCCGCCCTCCGACATCAGCTCCATGAGGCGCAGCGGCGCGAGCAGGTTGACGGTCTCCATAGCCGCGTCGTCCCCGGAGAAAAGCGCCGCGTTGTTCACCAGCGCGTCCGGCGCGCGTCCGACAAGCGCGACGACCGCCGCAAACAAGGCGTCCGCCCCGCCCTCGCGCGAAAGGTCGGATATGACGTCCGCGCCGGAATCCGCGCGGTGCGATGTCCTGACCACGCGCCATCCGCCGCGCTCCAGGGCGTCCGCCACGGACTTCCCGAGGCGAGTCGTTCCGCCGGTGACCACGACCGTCCGCACGGCGTCCGTCACCTTGCGCCCCCTTCGCCGGTTACGGCGCGGACGATGCGCGAAAACGCCGAGCCGTCCGTCTCAAGCGCGGCGACGGACTCGTCGAGACGCCTTACGGCGTCCGCGCGCGCAGCGCCGTCGTCCAGCCAGCGGCGCAGGGCGTCCGCCACGCGTCCTGGCGTGAAATCCTCCTGAAGGAGCTCCGGCATCGGCGATTCGCCCGCGCCGCCGCCCTTCTCCCAGATGACGTTGACGAGTCCGATGTGGCGGACGCCCTTTATTACGCGACGCGCGAACCAGGCGAGCGCGGCGGAAACGCGATAGACAAGGACCGTCGGACAGCGCAGTATCGCCGCCTCGAGCGTGGCCGTGCCGGACGCCACAACGGCGCACTCGGCGCGCGCGAGCAGTTCGCGGGCGCCGCCGAGGCGCGTCTCCACGGGACGCGAGGCGTCAGTGCGCATGGCGACGATGCGGTCGGCTATCTCCTTGGCGCGCGCGTTGGCGGCGGGGATGACGGCGCGGACGCCCTGCGGCAGGAGCGCGAGCGCCTCCAGCATGAGCGGAAGGCAGCGCTCGATCTCGCCGATCCTGCTGCCCGGAAGGAGCGCGACGAGTCCCTTCTCGGGGACGGACGGACGCTCCACGCCAGCTAGCTCCTCGACGAGGGGATGTCCGACGAACTCGGCGAATCCCGGACGGAAGAGCGCTGGCTCGAACGGGAAGAAGCAGCAGAGCCGGTCGATGGAGGCTTGGATCTTCGGAATGCGTCCAGACTTCCAGGCCCAGACCTGCGGACACACGACGTGCACGGTGCGGACGCCGCGCAACTTCGCGTACGCGGCGAGCTTCAGGTTCATTCCGGGATAGTCGATCGTGCAGACGACGTCGGGACGCCACTCGTCTATCGCACGCTGCATGGTCCGCTTCACGCCGAGGAAGAACGGGAGCCGCTTTAGGACGGGCCCGAAGCCCATGACGGCGAGATCGGACGTTGCGAAGCCGTAGTCGGCGTAGCCGCGCACCTCGTGTCCGCCGAGCATCTCGCGAAGTCGTCCGGCGTAGATGAGGCCGGACTCCTCCCCTGCCAGAAGGAGTATCTTCATGGCCGCAGCGGAGCGGGCGGAAGCCCGGAATCGACGCCGACGATGGCGATCCCGTGGCGTTCGGCGTATTCCGTCACGGCAGGGGTGTCGAGGAGGACGAGGCGTCCGGCCTGGAACGCGAGCGCGGTCGCGCCCGCGCCCTTCATGACCTTGAGCGTCTTGAGTCCGACGACCGGTATGTCGAAGCGCATGTCGTGCCCGACGCGGGCCGCCTTGAACACGACGGAGCCCTTGCCGCCGAGCCTGCCGCCGCGCTTGATCGCGGCGTTGGTCCCTTCGAAGGCCTCTACGGCGAGGACCATGCCGGACTTCACCATCACGGTCTGCCCAACGTCGTGGTGTCCGACGTCACGCACCACGCTCATGGCGTGGTCGATGTCCGCGCGCTCTCCGTCCGTCAGCTCGCGGCGGGTGAGGGGGCCGACGCCGGGCATGTGGTCGTCCATGAAGGAGCTCGCCGGGAGGATCGGCACGCCGACGTCGGCGAACTTCTCGGCGAGCTTGCCGAAGATCGTGTGGGCGGTCTTGACCTTGAGCTCGGAGAGCCACTGCTTCACCTCGGGGTCGAAGCGTCCGCGGAACAGGGACAGCGGATTGACCTGTCCGGCGAGGAACGCGCCCTCGTAGCCGTTCTCGCCGCACCAGCGTATGCCGTCCGCGATCCCGCCGAGCGTGATCCAGTGGACCGAGTCCGCCGCGCGGCACGTCGCGCGGTCGGTCGATCCCTTTATGGCGACGACGTCCATCTGCCGGACGCCCGCCTTCTTGGCTCCCTCGATGAGAAGCCTCGGATAGCTCCCGCTTCCCGCAATTATGACTAGCTTGTCCATTGGTACAATTATACCAAATCCATGCCGCCTGCGCGCGGGAGCGCCCCAATTTCCCGCCATCCGCTCAGTCCGCGCCGGAGGAGCGCGAGGTGAGGCGGCGGAGTGCGGCGCGGGCCTTGAGCGAGCCGAAGTCGGAGGCGTCCTGGTAGTGCTGGATCGCAAGGCGGCGTCCGTTGCGTCCGCCGACCCCGTGCTCGTAGCAGACGGCCAGGAGCCTGTGCGCCCGTGCGTTGTAGGGCGAAGTCTTAAGGTACTCGACCAGGAGCTTCGCCGCCCTGCGGTAGTTGCGGCGGACGCCGCATCCCTCGACGAGGTGCTCGCCGAGGTTGCCCTTTGCGACGGCGTCGCCGCCCTCCGCGCTCTGCATGAACAGCGCGACCGCCTTCTCCGGATCCCTTTCCACGCCGAGTCCGTCCGCATACATGACGCCCAGGTTGTTCTGGGACCAGGCGTGTCCGCGTTCGGCGGACTTCGAATACCAGTACCCGGCGAGAACGTAGTCCTGGCGGATGTTCCTTCCGAACTGGAAGTTGTACCCCTGCATGTACTGCGACCAGATGTGCCCCTTCCACGCCAGGAAGAGCCGGATCAGCCTGGCGCGCTCCAGAGGGACGTTCTGGTCGTTGACCATGCGGTTCAGCTCGTCGAAGGCGTCCTCCAGCGAATCGCCGGAGACCTCTACGGTGTCCGCGCCCTGGACGCCGGCCCCCACGCCCACGAGTTCGCACGTCTGCGCGAACCCGTCGTCCCCGGACCTTCGCGCCTCCTCGCACGCCGCGGCCAGCATCTTCTCAATCTCGATTCTCATGACGGTCCCCTCAGAACCCAATCCTGGCGCGGCGCGCGTCGGTCTTCATGGACGACTCCTTCTCAAGCTCGCCGATGCGCATGGCGTTGTCCACTTCGCTGCCGAGGTAGAAGAGCGACTGGCGGACGGTGCGGAAGTCTCCCGGGGCGAGGCAGGGGACGGCATCGAGGCGCGCGGACTCCTCCGCCGTGAGCTTCGACCCGAACATGCGCTCGAAGAAGGCGCGCTTGCCGGCGTCGTCGAGGTAGCCGAACTCTATCTTGAAGGTGAAGCGGCGCAGGACGGCCGGGTCGAGGTTGTCGAAGAAGTTCGTCGCGCCAACCATGACGCCGCTGAAGTTCTCCATCTGGTGGAGAAGCTCGTTCACCTGCGTCACCTCCCAGCTGTGGTCCGCGCGCGTGCGGCTCTGGAGGAGTCCGTCTATCTCGTCGAGGAACAGGATGGCCTTCTCGGACTCCGCCTCGGCGAACGCCGCGGCGATGCGCTCCTCGGTCCCGCCGACGTACATGTCGAGGAGGTCCGACCCCATCTTCACGATGAGCTTGGACTTCAGCTCGGACGCGAGGTACTTGACGTACTCGGTCTTGCCGGTCCCGGGCGGACCCCACAGGAGGAGGTTCATCCTCGGACGGTCCGCCTGGCGCGAGGCGACGCCGCGCGCTCGCTCGGACTGGAAGTTGCGCACTGCGGAGAGTATCCTGTCGAGTCCGACGTCGCCCTTGATGTTGAGTCCCTCGAGCGAGTAGTCCGAGGCAGGCTTGCCCTTGCCGTCCTGGATGGCGGAGTGCATCAGCTCGCAGTGCGGACGCATGATGCGCTCGACCAGCTCCGCCGCATGGTCTGAGTCCGGGTTGAGGCGCTTGACGTTCTCGAGCACCATCGTGATGCCGCCGGCGCTCGTCTCGTAGCGCTCGGCGAGCGCGGCGGCGGACGACTCCGGAATGAGCGAGCCCATGTCGAGGCGGCGGATGTTGTTGCGCCATATCTTCTCGCGCTGGGCCGGGGAGAGGGAGCGGAAGCGGACGGAGTAGTCGAAGCGGCGGCGCACGGACTCGTCCATCTCGTCCGCAGCGGCGTTCGATATCCAGATCGCCGGGGACTTCATTCCGTCGAGGATCGTATTGATGACGCCCTTCTCGGATCCGGCGCGGGAGCGCTCGCCGAACATGGAGCCGGTCGTCCTGAGCAGCTCGTCCGCCTCGTCGATGACGAGGACGTTTCCGCCGGACGCCATGCGGGCGTTGAAGATCTGGATTCCCGCAAGGCGCGTCTCGGCGGAGATGTTCTTTCCGTCCGACTCGCCCTGGAGCAGGTCGTAGGCCCTGAGCCCGGCCTCGGACGCGAGAGAGCGCGCGAAGCTGGTCTTCCCGGTGCCGGGGATTCCGTAGAAGAGGATGTTGAGGCGTCCGCCCGCCTTGCGCGCGCGGAGCATGTCCTTCAGGACCGCGCCTACGTCCGACGCAAGGCGTCCGAAGAACCCCCACGGCAGGCGCTCCTCCGTGTCGGCGCGGTAGTAGCGCTCGTCCAGCGGCGAGCCGTCCATGCCCTCGAAGTATCAGCCGAACTCGCGCTGGTTGAACCAGTATTCGTCCGTCATGCAATTGTAGCGCGCGAGGCGTCCGTTCTTAGACATCGCCGTCAGCACCTCCGGATAGGAGCGGTCCACCGCCATCGCGTAGTACTGCGGACGGTCGGACGTGGTCGCGTCCTCAGGGAAGTCGTCGAACACCGTCGCCATGCGCACGTACATCAGCATGAACAGGTCCGACTCCGTCCTGTCCAGTCCGAGAAACCTGCACAGCTCCGCAAAGCGGCGCTCGAAGCGCACGTCCTCCTCGCCGGGGACGAACTTGCGCAGGATGCGGTCGCGCATTATCTTCAGCACCGCGCGGCATTTCTTCCGCAGGGGCTTCTCGTTCCAGATGCGCTTGAGCATGAAGCACGAATTGTCGCGGTCCAGCTCCAGCTTCTCGTCCTTCGCCTCCACGAGAGGCTTCAGCTCCTTGTCGCTGAAGTTGCCGCCGATTATCGCGGCAACCTCGTCGCGCCTCAGGTTGCACGCGACGATGTCGAAGAAATCCTGGTCGTACACATGGTCATCATAGTTCTTGACGACGTTCCACCAGAACTTCACCGCATGACGGACGCTCGCCGTCCTCTTTATGTTCTTGTACCTGGCCATAGCTGTCAGAAATTTGCCTTTTAACTCAACATGAAGACTTAGCACGCGCCATGCCAGCAGGAAAACGCGCCATGTCCGCCCAAAACGCCAAGATAGCGTTGGGAGAAGAACGGCAAAACGCTATAGCCTATTATAGCGCCTATAAAATAGGATGCGGCGGGGCGATGGCTATATTTCGGAAGGCGTGCGGGCGATGCGGGTGGCCGCGAGGAGCTCGGACTCCTTGCCGTAGCCCCAGGCGACGCCGACGGACTCCATGCCGTTCCTCTCGGCGGCCTCGAAGTCGTTGGCGGTGTCGCCGACCATCACGCACTCCTCCGGCCTCGCGCCGGTCTCGCGCATGATGAAGGCCAGAAGCTCCGGCTTGCGCATCTTGCCGATGGCGGGATCGTCCTTGAACATGTCGCCGGTGTAGATGCGCTCGAAGACGCCGTTCCATCCGAACTTAGTGGCCATCGCGACGGCACCCTCTAGGCGCTTGTTGGTGGCGATGAACACGCGCGCGCCGGACGCCTTTAGCTCGCGCACGCGGTCCAGCACGCCCGGGTACTCGCGCGTCGTAGGGAAGCCGTCGTTGTCGTAGTGGAGTCCGAACAGCCGCCGCAGCTCCGCGCCGATCTCCGGCGTATAGACCTCGGGCATCAGCCGCGCGGCCATCTCCTCCAGCGGCGGACCTGCCACGAATTCGCTGTCGAACCTGGGGCACTCCAGCTTCATGTCCGCCAGGGCGGACTTCCACGCGAGGCGGATGTCGCCGTCCGTGTCGGCCAGCGTCCCGTCGAGGTCGAAGAACCAGAATCTCCGCTGCATATGCGCGTTTGGCGGATCCGTCACGGGGCCATCATGTCGTCGGACTGCCTGCGGCGCGCGCCGGCGGGTCCGAAGTAGTACTCCTGCCAGGTCGCGTCCATCACGCTGCGCCACAGGTCGCTCTTGAGCGAGACCGTCTGGCGCTCGATGGTCGCGAGCTTGATCGGGACGAGGC
>JAGCFB010000004.1 GCA_017650345.1 Kiritimatiellia bacterium
CCACGCTCGCGAGGCCGCGCGAGGACGGCAGGGGCTGGAGCGGACAGGGCGTCATGTCCGTGACGCTCGCTAGCGCCGAGGGCCAGATGCGCAGCGCGCTCGCGCGTTCGGGCTGGAGCTTCGTGCACCGCGTCCCGCTCGCGGGCTCCGCGCGCGGCAGCGTGAGCGCGTTCAGGCGCGGCGGCGAGGAGCTGACATTGATGATCTGGAGGCTTGATGTTTCAAAAACCGGCTTTTCCTGGGGAAGGGCCGCCATCGAAAACAGAGAAGGAGGTACAAAGTGAAAAACCTTATAAAAGGAAAGGCGGTGATCATGTCGATCGCATTGCCGTTGGCGGCGCTTGCCGCTGGAGGGGACGCGGCCTCCAAGTCTGCCGCTGCTGATCCGGAACTTGCTCGGGCCGACAAGCTTGTCGAACAGGGCGTCGAGCTCATCGTCGCGCAGGACTTCAAGGGCGCGATCGACAAGTTCCACGAGGCGCTGGATATCTCGCCGAAGTGCGTAGGTGCCGCCCACCAGGCGGGTCAGATGCTGATAATGGGACACAGGTTCGACGAGGCGAAGAACATGCTCGAACGGACGCTCGAGGCTGTGCCCGACGACATCGGCTGCCTCATCCAGATCGCCCAGGCGACGGCGGGTCTCGGCGAGACGGACGATTGCGCCAAGTGGCTCGAGAAGATCGCGTCAGTCGGCGACGCCGGGACGGTCCGCTCCATGCCGGTGCTGCTGCTCGGGCAGGGAACGCTCTTGGAGGCGGCCATAGCGTCCGAAATAGCCGTCCAGAAGGACGCAAAGGACGCCGTGCGCTGGTTCAACAGGGGACTTGTCGCGGACGCCATACCCAACTTCAAGATCGGCGAGGAGTCCTACGCCAAGGCGATCGAGCTCGATCCTGGCTACGTTGAAGCGATGGTCAACCTCGGCAACCTCTACGAGCGCGTCGGCGAGAAGGACAAGATGTTCGCCGCGTTCGAGAAGGCGTACGCCACGAAGAAGACTTCGCTCACGGCCTACAGCCTCGGACGCAAGCTCGTCACGGAGCGCAGGGACGTATCGCGCGGACTCGACCTTCTCGCCGAGGCGACGAAGGGCGATGACGAGGCGGCGGCCGCCGCCAACGCGATGATGAAGGCGATGATTTCCAAGCTCGAGTCGAAGGGAGGTGCGAAATGAGAAAGTCTGCATTTGTGCTGTCCGCAGCCGTCGCGGCGTTGGCGGTCGCCGTCGCGCCGTCAGGCGCTTTCGCGGACGACTCCACGAAGTTCACCATCGGCGGAGGCAACGATTTCTTCACGCCGTCCAAGGAGAGGAACTGGGGCTACGAGAGCAAGGACGATTCCGGACCTAGCCCGAGCACGACCAACCAGAGCGCCGACAAGGGCGGCGACGCGGGTGGCGACAAAGGCGGAAACAAGGCTGGTGACAAGGGCGGAGGCAAGAATGGCGACGATGGCGGCAAAAAGAGCGGCGTAAAGATCAAGACCGGCCTTAGCCATGAACACGACGGCACTGTGACCAAGCCCATCGGCGGCACCACCAAGGACGGCACCTCGAAGGGCGGCTGGTGGGCGCAGATGACCGGCGGCGGAAAGTGGCAGGCTACGGCCGGCACGGAGTACGACACCGGGAACGGCGACTGGAAGGGCGGAATCACCGGAGGCGGATCCTTTGGCGGTGCCATCGGCGGCGGCGCGCAGACTTCGACCTGGGGCGGAGACTGGTTCAACTTGCAGGGACGTCTGAAGGGCGAGCTGTACGCCGAAATCAAGGGTCAGCTCGAGGCAGCCATAATGAACGACGGCGAGTTCTGCGGCGGGGCCTTAGAGGGCGAAGTCGGCGCGGCCATCGGGGCGAGGGGATCGCTCGAAGGCAATTCCACGCTTTTCGGCATACCCGTCACCGTCGGCGTCGAAGGCGAGGCTCTTCTCGGGGCGAAGGCCAAGGGCGGGCTCCGCGTAGGCTACGACAAGAAAAGCGGCAAGTGGATCATAAAGCACGGCGCTTCCGTCGCCTGGGGCGTCGGAGCCGGATACAACGTCGTGGTCGGCGTGGATGCGGCAAAGCTATGCAACACGCTCGGGCTGTCGGACCTCTGGCAGAAATTCGACGCCAAGATGAAGGCAAAAGGCGACGATCCGTTCGACTCGGATCCGAAGGGCGGAAAAGGCAAGGGCAAGAAGGGCGGCTACAAGGGGCTGAAGACCTTCAAGCTCGTCAATTGACGGAGAGCAGATGACGGAGAAAACGACAGGCGCGGCGGCGAAGAGGCGTCCGCACGGATTCCGCAGGGGCGCGGTGATGATGGAGTACGTCGTCCTCGCGGTCCTCATCGCCGCCGCCTGCGTCATAGCGGTCATCGTGTTCGGACGCGGCGTCGTGCGCAACACGGACCTGATGAACAAGGCTGCGGCTGGGCGCGGCTCTCGCGCGAGCGAGGCCGCCGAGATATACCAGGGCGATGTGGAGGAGGACGTAAAGGAGGCCCAGAAGTTCACGAGCCAGTTCTCCGACACTCGCGAAGAATAGAACATGGAGGTGTGGGCATGGAAGACAAGAACTCGTTCCTGACGCTGTTCCTTGCGCCGGTCGCGGAGTATCTCGCCGACGACTCGGTCTCGGAGATCCTGATCAACGGTCCGTCGCAGGTCTATATCGAGCGCGGCGGAAAGCTGGTGGACGTGCCCGCGAAGTTCGTGAGCGAGCCCGCCCTGAAGGCGGCCGCGGCGAACATCGCGAAGTCCGTCGGACGAATGCTCGACGACATGCATCCGCGCCTCGACGCGCGCCTTCCGGACGGCTCGCGCGTCCATGCAGTGATCCCGCCGCTTTCGCGCGTCGGAACGGTCGTGTCCATCCGCAAGTTCAAGAAGGACACGCTAACCATCGACAAGATGCAGTCCTACGGGAGCCTTGACGACGGGATGCGGAAGCTCATCCGCGCGCTCGTCCTCCTCCACAAGAACGTCATCGTCTCTGGCGCCACGAGCTCCGGCAAGACTTCCGTCCTCAACGCCCTCAGCTCCTTCATTCCGGAGGGGGAACGCGTCCTCGTCATCGAGGACGCGACCGAGCTCCAGCTACAGCAGCGGCACATCGTCCCGTTCGAGACGCGCAAGGCGGACAAGAACGGACAGGGCGAGGTCACGATCCGCGACCTCATCCATTCCGCGCTGCGACTCAGGCCGGACCGCATCGTCATCGGCGAAATCCGCGGCGGCGAGGCGCTGGACCTGCTCCAGGCGCTGAACACCGGACACGCGGGCTCGATGAGCACGATCCACGCGAACAGTCCGATCGACTGCCTCAGGCGAATCGAGACGTGCGCGCTTCTGAGCGGAATCGACATCCCGCTCTCCGCGCTGCGCTCGCAGGTCGCCAGCGCGATCGACGCGGTCGTCCACACTGCCAGGCTTTCGGACGGCTCGCGCAAGGTCGTGTCGGTCGCAGAGGTCCTTCCGCTCGAGGCGGGCGAATACCGCGTCCGCGAGCTTCGCCGCTGGAAGACGGAGTCCATCGCGCCGGACGGCGCGGTGAGCGGACGCTTCGAGCAGGTGGAGGTTCCGTCCTTCGCCGAGCAGGCGCGCATCGCCGGCGTCGAGCTGTAGCGGACGGACGCGGCCTCAAGCCTAGGCGTCGAGGTGGCGCAGGCGGAGCTGTCCGCACGCCGCGTCCGCATCCTTGCCTCGCGAGCGCCTCAGCATGGTCTGGACGCCGTGCTTCATCAGCACGTCCAGGAACATCAGCATAGTCCTCTCGTCCGGCGTCTTGAAGTCCGGACGGTGCGACACCGGCGAAAGGGGAATAAGGTTCACCTTGGCCATCGGGACGCGGCGGACCTGCCGCGCCAGCTCCTCGGCGCAGGCGCGCGAGTCGTTGACGCCCTTGATGACCGTGTATTCGAAGGTGATGATGCGCTTCGTCGCCCTTGTGTAGTCCGCGCACGCGTTCAGCAGCTCGTCGATCGGCCATTTGCGGTTGACGGGCATCAGCTGCGAGCGGAGTTCGTCGTTGGGCGCGTGGAGGGAGACGGAAAGCTCGAACTGGATGCCTTCGGACGCGAGGCGCGCGAAGCCGGGGACGACGCCGCACGTGGAGATCGTGATGTGGCGCGCGCCGAGGTTCGGGCCCTTTCCGGCGTTGATGAGCTTCAGAGCGCGCATGGTCTCGTCGTAGTTGGCGAAGGGCTCGCCCATCCCCATGACGACGATGTTCGTGATTTCGCCGACGCGGCGCCCCGACATGTATTCGGCGACGATCTCGTCCGCCGTCAGCGACCTCACCACGCCCCGCGCTCCGCTGGCGCAGAACGCGCAGCCCATGGCGCAGCCGACCTGCGTGGAGATGCACTGCGTGAAGCGTCCGGTCGCCGGGATCAGCACCGTCTCGACGCAGTTGCCGTCCTCCATCCGCAGAAGGAGCTTCTTCGTCCCGTCGGACGACGCGGAGACGTCCGCCACCTCCGCCTTGGTGATGGGGAACTCGGACTTCAGCGTCTCGCGGAAGTCCTTGGGAAGTGTCGTCGCCTGGTCCCAGTCCGTTATGTAGTCGCGGTAGAGCGACTGCAGTACCTGGTCCGCGCGGAACGGACGCAGTCCCCGCTCGGCGAGGATCGGCTTCCACTCTTCGGGGAGTATGCTCCAGGCCTTTTTCATAGCGCGTCGAGAAGCGTCTTCATCTGGGAGTCCGTCCCGATGGTGATCCGGAGGCGGTCGCCGGTGAGCGGACCCGGGAAGTATCGCACGAAAATGTTCTTGGACTTGAGCATGGCGAACACGTCGGCGGCGGTCGCGGGCGCAGGCGGCTTCGCGAACACGAAGTTCGACTCGCTGGGGATCACGTCCCATCCGCGCTTCTCGAGCGCCTTGGCGAAAGCCTTGCGTGTCTTGACGACCTTGGCTACCGTCTTCCTGTGGTATGCGCGGTCCTTGAGCGCGGCGAGGGCGACGGACTGCGCCACGGCATCGACGTTGTAGGAGTCCTTGACCTTGTAGAGCGCGTCTATGAGGTCCGCCGGCCCGACGCAGTACCCGACGCGCAGACCCGCGAGCGAGTAGCTCTTCGAGAAGGTCCGCATAACGATGACGTTCCTGTTGCGCGGCGCGGTCGCGAGGGACATGCAGTTGGCGCGCGCGAAGTCCGCATACGCCTCGTCAACGATCACGACGCCGGGGAACTTGCGCGCGAACGCGGCGATAGCCTTCGGCTCCGCGAATTCGCCGGTCGGGGCGTTGGGGTTTGTCCAGAGGAAGAGCGACACCTTGCCGGACGCGGCCTTGCCGGTGCGATCCTTTCCGAAGCCGCGCCATTCGACGTCCCTGATTGCGGCGAGCGTCTTGTAGAGCGAGTAGCTGGGGTCCAGCGAGCCGATCTTCTCGTCGTCCTCGACGAACGCGCGCGCGGCGAGCGCGAGCACCTCGTCCGATCCGTTGCCGACGAACACCCTGTCCGGCGTGGTCGTGTTCTGGCGCGCGATCTCCTCGCGCAGCGCGGCAAACTCCGGGTCGGGGTAGCGGCGCCGCCTGTCGAGGTCGAAGCCTGCGAGGACCTCGGCGCACTTCGGGGACGGCGGGTAGGGGTTCTCGTTCGTGTTGAGCTTGACGACGTCCTTCGCCTTCGGCTGCTCGCCAGGAACGTAGGGCTCGAGCCGCATGACGGATTCTTTTATTCGCATAATAGGTCTTCCTCTGTCGGAATTATGAGCTGCGCGCTGGTCTGGAACGTGTGGCGCTTCAGCAGGATGAAGAGGATGGACTCGTCCGTCCAGTTGCTGTTCACGTTCCTGACGTCCACCGCGCCGCGCTCCTCTATGGCCCGGTCGAGCATCTTGATGTTGTTCTCGAGGCTGGTGGTCTGCCTGAAGAGCTTGCACGAGCAGCCGTTGGGGTTGTCCGGATCGCCGGACGCGAGCGGGATGAAGTTCAGGAAGTACCAGCCGGTGTTGACGATATCGACCATGTGCCTCTCGCCGGCGTCGCTGTAGCTGATTGACGCGCAGCCGCCGAGGGCGAAGG
Source organism: Kiritimatiellia bacterium (assembly GCA_017650345.1). GTDB lineage: Bacteria > Verrucomicrobiota > Kiritimatiellia > RFP12 > UBA1067 > UBA1067. The sequence goes on from JAGCFB010000004.1 coordinate 6,016, forward strand.
CGAGCGCCGCGAGCGCGATGACCGCCGCGCGTCTCATTTCGAGACCTCCACCATCGCCTCCGGCGGCACGAGGACGCCGGAGAGCTGGATCTCCCTGTAGGTCAGGAAGTACGGGACCGGGAGCGGAAGGTTGATTCCGGGGATTTCGAACATGACGGACTCCTTAGCCTTGTACACGAGGTCCTCGGTCTCGAGTCCGCGCGCATGCGCGTAGTCCATGAACCTGGTCTGGAGCTTGTCCATCAGCACGTCGTCCCTGAATAACACCCAAGGCGCGACCCTGTCCTCGTTCGCGTTTCCGCACGCGAGCGGGATGAAGTGGAAGAGGTACCAGCCGTAGTTCGACACCAGAATGTGCTCGCCACCGATCTTGCGGATCGGGGCGTGCTGGAGCGAGAAGCATCCGGCGAGGGCCAGCGAGGCCGCCGCCAGCGCGACCAGGCGCGGTATGTTTGGCATGGACATCTTTCCAACTATTATATTATTTTCACCGCGCACGCGCAAGAGGGGTCAAACTTGGTATAATATGCCCATATGCCAACGGAATTCCAGATACGCCGCGCGCGGCTTTCGGACGCCGAACCGATATTCGCGCTCATACACCTGAACCGCGACCAGCTCGTGCCGCGGCCCATGGGCAACATAGTCGAGAACATCGACCGCTTCTCGGTCGCCGTCGTCGGGTCGGACATAGTGGGCTGCGCCGCGTTCCAGATACATCCGGAGATCGGACAGCCCGAGGCCGCCACGGTCGAGCTGCAGTCCGTCGCCGTCCGCTCCCCATACCGCCGCCGCGGCATAGGCAAGGCGCTGGTCGAGGCCGTCGCGGAGAGCGTGCGTCCGTTCCGTCCGCGCGAGATGCTCGTGCTCACGTTCGCGCCGGAGTTCTTCACATCGCTCGGATTCAACGAGATCCCCAAGACGAAGGTGATGCACAAGCTCTACACGGGCTGCATAAACTGCGCGAAGCACGCCGATCCGTTCACCTGCCCGGAAATCGCCATGATACGCCATTTCGAAGGCAATCCCAGAACAGCCGGATAAGAGAATACGCAAATGAACAAGAAGCCGCTCAACGTCGTCGAGAAGATACTTGCGTCCCACCTTGTGGAGGGCGACCCCGCGACGGACCCCGAGCTCGGGATCCGCATAGACCAGACGCTCACGCAGGACGCGACGGGCACGATGGCATACCTCCAGTTCGAGTCGATGGGTGTGCCGCGCGTCAAGACCGAGGTGTCCGTCTCCTACGTTGACCACAACACCGTCCAGATCGGATTCGAGAACGCGGACGACCACGACTTCCTGCAGTCCATCGCGAAGCGCTACGGCGTCATCTACTCCAAGGCCGGCAACGGCATCTGCCACCAGCTGCACCTGGAGCGGTTCGGACGTCCGGGGACAACGCTTCTCGGCAGCGACTCCCACACCCCGACGGGCGGCGGAATCGGACAGATCGCCATCGGCGCGGGCGGAATCGACATCGCGGTTGCCATGGCCGGCGGCGCGTTCCACATCCCGACGCCGAAGGTCAGGCTCATCTCGCTCAAGAACCGCCTCCGCAAGGGGACGAGCGCGAAGGACGTCATACTCAAGGTCCTAGAGAAGTTTGGCACGAAGGGCAACATCGGCTGGATATTCGAGTACGGCGGACCAGGCGTCGCGACGCTGGACGTGCCGTCGCGCGCGACGATCACGAACATGGGCGCGGAGCTCGGCGTGACGACGAGCGTGTTCCCGTCCGACCGCGTCACGAAGCAGTTCCTCGCGGCGCAGGGACGCGCAAAGGACTTCACGGAGCTCAAGGCGGACCGCGGCGCGAAGTACGACGACGTGTTCGAGATCGACCTCGCCAAGGTCGAGCCGATGATGGCCGCGCCGCACAGCCCCGGCAACGTCGTGACCGTGAAGTCCATGAAGGGTACCAAGGTCAACCAGATCCTCATCGGCTCCTGCACTAACAGCTCCTACCGCGACATCCGCACCGTCGCGCTCTACCTGAAGGGGAAGCATGTGGCGGACGACGTGGAGGTCGGCATCGCGTGCGGCTCCAGGCAGGTCGTCAACATGCTCGCCAGGGACGGGTCGCTCGCGATCCTCCACTCGGCCGGATGCCGCATGCTGGAGAACGCGTGCGGATTCTGCATCGGCGCGCACATGAGCCCCAGGACTGGCGCGATTTCGCTCCGCACCAACAACCGCAACTTCGAGGGCAGAAGCGGAACGAAGTCCGCCCAGGTCTATCTCGTCTCCCCGGAGACGGCCGCGGCGTCCGCGCTCACGGGCAAGGTGGAGCTTCCGACGAAGAACCCCGTCGCGGCGGTCCCTTCGCCGAAGAAGTTCCCGATCGACGACGCGATGTTCCTCTACCGTGAGACGGCGGGGAAGGGCGTGAAGGGGACGGAGATCGTGCGCGGACCCAACATCGCGCAGGTTCCGAAGGGCGAGCCGCTTGCGGCGGACCTGAAGGGCGCGGTGGCGATCAAGGTCGGCGACAAGATCACGACGGACCACATCATGCCCGCCGGCGCGCGCCTGAAGTTCCGCTCGAACATCCCGCAGTACGCGAAGTTCGTCTTCGAGCCGTGCGACCCGGCTTTCCACGACAAGTGCATGGCGAACAGGGAGAAGGGACTCGCCAACGTCATCGTCGCGGGCGAAAGCTACGGACAGGGCTCCAGCCGCGAGCACGCCGCAATGTGCCCCATGTACCTCGGCGTCAAGGCGGTCCTGGCGAAGTCCATCGAGCGCATCCACCGCGCGAACCTGATCAACTTCGGGATCGTCCCGCTCGTGTTCGACGATCCGAAGAGCTACGACCTCGTCGCGGCGGGTGCCGCGGTCGAGATGCCCGGGCTCCGCGCGGCGATCGAGAACGGCGGCAATGTCGAGGTGAAGGTCGGCAAGGCGACGTTCACCGCGACTGCGGCGCTGTCGGACCGCGAGAGGCGCCTGGTGCTCTGCGGCGGACTCCTCGCCTCGCTGTAATCACACTTTCGGAATGGTTCGCCGGACATGACTTTGCAGCAGCTTAAGTATGCGGACGCGGTGGCGGAGTGCGGCTCGATAAGCGAGGCGGCGCGCCGGTGCTTCGTTACGCAGCCCACGCTTACGGAGGCGATCCGCACGCTGGAGGAGGAGCTCCGGATCGCGATATTCACGAGGTCCGCAAAGGGCGTCGCCGTGACGCGCGAAGGCGACGAGTTCCTTGGTTCCGCGCGGCAGATACTGGACGACGCGGCCAGGATACAGGAGAAGTACACGGGCAAGGCCGTGAGGCGTCCGCAGTTCTCCGTTTCCTGCCAGCACTACGCGTTCGCGGTCGAGGCTTTCATGGAGGTCGTCAAGGCGAACGACGCGGACTCCTACGACTTCACGCTGCGCGAGACGGTGACGAGCGAGATCATCGACGACGTGGCGCGGCACAGGAGCGAGGTCGGCGTCCTCTATCTCTCGCGGCGCAACGAGCGCGCGCTGATGAAGATACTCAAGAAGGAGGAGCTCCTGTTCGAGGAGATATTCACGTCGCGTCCGCACGTCTTCCTCGGACGCCGCCATCCGCTCGCGAAGAAGAAGGGCGGGATCGCGCCGTCCGAGCTGGACGCGCATCCGTTCATCTCCTTCGAGCAGGGCGTGGAGAACGCGCTATACTTTGCGGAGGAGGTCATGCCGTCCATCGACCGCAAGAAGAACATACGCGTGCGCGACCGCGCCACGATGACGAACCTGATACTGGGGCTCGACGGCTACACCATCGCGTCGGGCGCGCTTTCGCGCGAGCTGAACGGACCCGACATAATCGCCGTTCCTCTGAAGATGGACGACCTCATCCGCGTCGGCGTCATCCGCCGGAGCGGCATCCCGCTCTCCCCCGCCGGCGCGGCCTTCGTCTCCTCCCTCCTCCGCCGCGTGTCTCCCCTTGCCTGCGGCGCTTAAACACGGAGGGGTTGGAGGCGCGAAGGCACGGAGATGCTTTTGATTTGAGAGCCGCAGGCAACCGGCAAACTTCCTGTTGTCACGGTAGGGGACTTTTGGTAGAATTGTGGTAAGGAAGCGGAAATCAATCCACCTCAATCGAAAGGCTGATGCATCATGAAGAAACTTGCGGCGACTCTTGCGGCCGCGCTTGGCCTCGCGGTCGGCGCGATGGCGACTACCTGGGATCTCTCGACCAAGGAGGCCTGGCTGGCGATGCCGTCGAGCGGTATCGCCAACGGCGATGTCGCGACCGGTCTGCAGCCGTCCGACGTGAGGCAGCCGCTCAAGATTGCGGCCGGCGCGACGGTGACGCTGCGCGACATTTCCATAAACAAGTCCTTCTACACCGGCGGCGACAACGCCGGCGTCGTCTGCCTCGGAGACGCGACGCTTGTGCTCGAAGGCGTGAACACCGTCATCGGATTCCACTCCGCCTGCCCCGGCGTGTTCATTCCGCAGGGCAAGACGCTGACGATCAAGGGCGGCGGCACTCTTTCCGCCGGCTCCTGCGGCATGGGATACGGCGCCGGCATCGGCGGCGGATGGGGCATCTCGTGCGGCAACATCGTGATCGAAAGCGGCGCGGTCTATGGACAGTCCACCATGCGCGGCGCGGGAATCGGCGCGGGCGGCGGCGGCGGGTCCTGCGGCAGCATAACGATCAACGGCGGACTCGTAGTCGCCAACGGCGGATACGGACTCGTCCTCGAAGACCAGGACGTCTATGAGGGCGGCGCCGGCATCGGCGGCGGAGACAACAGCAACTGCGGCAACATCACTATCAACGGCGGCAGCGTAATCGCCGTCGGACGCGCCTCGGCGTCCGGAATCGGCGGATCGACCAAGAGCTGCGGCAACATCACTATCAACGGCGGAACCGTCACCGCAAAGGGCGGCGAGGGCGCCGGCATCGGCGGCGGAACGGGCGGCTGCGGCAACATCACGATCAACGGCGGAACAGTCACCGCGAGGGGCGGCACCGATTCCGCAGGCATCGGATGCGGCAAGTACGGACTTTGCAGCGACATCACCATCGGCGCGGACGTCGTAAGCGTATGCGCCTCCAGCGGCACCGGCTGCGACACCGAGATCGGCGCGGGCACGGGCGGGGCTTGCTCGTCCGTCTCCATAAACCGCAGCCTGGCGCGCATGACCGTCGGATCGACCCTCTACCTCGGCGCGATCAACCTTTCCACACTCTCGGAGAACATCACGGTCGGCAACGGCATGATCCTTACGGGCGAACTCGACGCGTCGCGTCAATACAAGGTCACCATAGCGTCCGACGCCACTGTCACCCTCCGCGACGTGTCGATCAAGGGAAGGAACCTTGACGACTGCAAGTGGGCCGGAATCACATGCGAAGGCGGCAGGAGCACGATCATCCTAGAGGGACGCAACACCGTCAAGGGATTCCACCGCAACTATCCCGGCATCTACGTTCCGGTCGGGGCCAAGCTCACCATAAAGGGAGACGGATACCTCACCGCGTCCAGCAACGGCTACGCCGCCGGCATCGGCGGCGGCAACGGCACAGCACTCTCCAACGGCGACATCAACATCGTCGGCGGAATTATCACGGCGTTCGGCGGAATCTCCGCAGCCGGCATCGGCAGCGGGTCCGGCGGCGACTGCGGATCGATCACGATCGGATCAGGCGTCACGTGCGTCACCGCGATGTGCGGCGAAGGAGTGTCCGACCCGATCGGACCAGGAAGGAACGGCTCCGGCGGGGCCGTCACGCTCGGGAGCGGACTCGGCGACGTGATATCCGGCAACACCCGCACCATAGCGCCGAACGTCGTCCGTCTTGCTTCGATAACAGGCGACACAACCGTCACGGACGGCGGCGTGCTCACCGGCACGCTCGGCGTCAACTGCAAGATTTCCATCGCGGCCGGCGCGACTGTGACACTCTCGGACGTCACGATAAATGGCGTGGACAGCGGACTCGACCACATGTATCCGTGGGCCGGACTGACCTGCCTCGGCGACGCCACCATAATCCTGGAAGGGAAGAACTCGGTCTCTGGCTTCGATTACGGCTATCCCGGAATACTTGTTCCAGGCAGCCATACGCTGACGATTCGCGGCAGCGGATCTCTTGAGGCGCGCGGTCGCGAACACGCGGCCGGCATCGGCGGCGGATCCAGCAATCAAGGCGGCAATGTGATCATCGAGGGCGGCGAAATAACGGCGACCGGTGGCGAGGGTGCATCCGGCATCGGCGGCGGAGACGACACGTCGTTCGGCAACATCACGATCAACGGCGGCATCGTAAAAGCCACGGGCGGTGCCAACGCGTCCGGCATCGGCGGCGGCCAATATGAAAGCTGCGGCGACATCTCCATCGGCGGGGACGCCGGCAAGGTCGTCGCGACATGCGGCGGCGGGGGCGCAAAGCCGATAGGCGCGGCGAAGAACGGCGCAAGCGGAACATTCTCCGTCGCGGACGTCCTGTTCTGCATGTACAGCTCCGACGGCATGACGTGCACCGTGATGTCCGGCGACCTCGGCAAGCTTTCCGACGGGGACGATGTGACGTTCACCGACGGAGCGGTGCTGACCGGCTGCCTGCTGATGGATCAGTGTAAGCTGTCGATCGCCGACGGGGCCACGGTGACGCTCCGCGACGCCACCATAGTAGGATACAACTACTACAAGTGCGAATGGGCGGGCTTGAACTGCCTCGGCGACGCCACCATCGTCCTTGAGGGCGAGAACTACGTCCAGGGATTCGACCAGCATTATCCGGGCATCCACGTCGCGGAGGGCGGAACGCTCACGATCAAGGGCGAAGGCAAGCTCGAGGCTAGAAGCGGCGGGTATGAATACGGAGCCGGCATCGGCGGAGGATGGCACGTCTCCTGCGGCAACATCGTCATCGAGGGCGGCGAGATCAACGCCATTGGCGGAACGTGGTCCGCCGGCATCGGCAGCGGAGCCGACTCCACCTGCGGGTCGATAGAGATCAAGGGCGGAACCGTCGTCGCCACCGGCGGCACCATCGCCGCGGGCATCGGCGCCGGCGCTGGGGACGCATGGCCTTCCGTTTGCGGCGACATCAGGATAACCGGCGGCACTGTCACCGCGACCGGCAACGGCGATTCCTCGGCCGGCATCGGATGCGGACAGAGCGGACAGCATGGAGACATCTACATAGGAAGCGGAATCGTAAAGGTCGTCGCAACGAGCGGTGCCGCGTCCCACGCGCCGATAGGCTGCTCGCACAGCAAGTGCGGATCCGTGACGGTCGGATCCGGACTGAGCGACACGACGAGCGGCAACGTGCGCACGATCCATTGCGGACAGACGTACATGGTCCAGTTCCACAAGTACGACGGCTCCGGCACCACCCAGAACCAGGAGTTCAAGGTCGGAGAGACGAAGAGCCTCCTCTGGTTCGATTCGCAGCTCGGATGGAAGCGCGAAGGATATGAGTTTATCGGATGGGTTCCGTGGAATCCGGACTCCAAGCCGCGCCTTTGCAAGTACGTGAACGGACAGAAGGTCAAGGACCTCGCGAAGGTCGGCGAGACGTTCCATCTCTGGGCGGCGTGGAAGTCGTCCTCGTCGTACCGCGTCTGCTTCAACAGGAACGACGGCTCTGGCGAGAAGATGAACCAGGTGATCCTCCGCAACAAGGAGGACTCGCTTGCGTGGATGGATTCGCAGATCGGCTGGAAGCGCGCCGGCTACTCGTTCCAGGGATGGGCGGAGACCGCTACCGGCGCGGTCAAGTACGCCAACGGCG
>JAGCFB010000041.1 GCA_017650345.1 Kiritimatiellia bacterium
CGCCGGCGCGGAGCCGGACGCCGCGCCCGCCGCCGTGGAGGCGTCCGCGTCCGCCACAGACGCGCCTGCCGCAGAGGCCCCCGCCGCGGAGCCTGCGGCGGAGGAGTCGCCGGAGAAGCCGCTTGCTCCGCTTCCGTACTACGGGACGATCGCGCGCGAAATAGTGTCCGCGCTCCAGGACATCCACGTCCTCCGCCAGCCGTTCGACGACGACATGTCCCGCCGCGCGTGGACGAACCTTGTGACGTACTACGATTTCGACCGCTCCATCTTCCTGAAGGGCGACCTCGAGGAGCTCGCCGCGCACGAGACGACGCTGGACGACGAGCTGAAGGCCGGAGACGTCCGCTTCGGCTTCAAGGTGCACGACCTCTACTGCAGGCGGCTCAAGGAGCGCATCGCCTTCGCGACGAACCTCCTGGCGAACGGGGAGTGGGACCTGGAGTCCGAGACGTCCGAGCGCTACCTCGTCAAGCGCAAGCTCGCCGAATGGCCGGACTCCAAGGAGGCGGCCGAGGAGCACTGGCGCAAGCGGCTCAGGTACGAGATCCTCGCCATGACCGTCAACCGCGAGCTGGACGCCGAGGAGGCGGAGGCGCGGAAGGCCGAGGAGGCTGCCGCCGAGGCGTCTGAAGAAGACGGCGAGAATTCCGGAAACGGCGAGGCGTCCGAGTCTTGCGAGGGGTCCGACAGGGCGCCTGCCGAGGGCGGCGAGTCAGCGGAAGAGGCGCAGAAGGACCTTGACGATGACGACGACGACAGGGACAAGTCGCTGACGCCGCAGGAGAACCTCATGAAGAAGTACCGCCAGTACGTCACCGTGCTCACCGCGCCGGACGAGGAGTCCGTCATGCAGAACTACATGTCCGCCGTGTGCAGGGCGTACGATCCGCACACGGACTACCTTTCGCCGCCGAACAAGGAGGACTTCGACATGGACATGTCGCTTTCGTTCGGCGGCATCGGGGCGACGCTTTCGATGGAGGACGGCGCGCTCAAGATCGTCGAGATGCTGCCGGACAGCCCGGTGGACAAGGACGGACGCATCCACGAGGGCGACAAGATCGTCGGAGTAGGACAGGGCGACGGACCAATCGAGGACATCATGTGGCAGCCGGTCAAGAAGTCCATCAGGAAGATCCGCGGACCCAAGGACACGCGCGTCACGCTGGAGATCGTCCCGGCGTCCGACCGCTCCGGGACGACGCGCTACCGCTACGAGCTCGTCCGCGACAAGATCACGCTGGACGACCTCGCCGCGACGGGGCGCGTGGAGATCATAGAGCGCGCGGACTCGACGAACAAGCTCGGCTACGTCTATCTTCCGAGCTTCTACGGCACGCCCGACAGGCGTCCGTTCGACGAGGACTTCCGCAGCTGCACGGCGGACGTGGCGAAGTTCCTGGCGGACTTCAACGCGCAGGACGTGGAGGGGCTGATCCTCGACCTGCGCGGCAACGGCGGCGGACATCTCATGGAGGCGATCGCGCTCTCCTCGCGCTTCGTCCACTCGGGGCCCGTCGTCCAGGTCAGGGCCAAGTCGCTGGTGGACGTGCTTCCGATCCCCGTCAACAACACCGTCTCGTTCAGGAAGCCGATGGTGGTCCTCATCGACAGGATCAGCGCCTCGGCGTCCGAGATCGTCGCCGCGCACCTGCAGGACACGGGGCGCGCCGTGATCCTCGGCGACTCGCACACGCACGGGAAGGGGACGGTCCAGACGGTCAAGGACCTGGGTCCGAAGAACTTCGGCTCCATCAAGGTCACCACCGCGCGCTTCTACAGGATAGACGGACGCTCCACGCAGATAAAGGGCGTGGATGCCGACGTGCGCCTTCCGTCCCTCCTCGAGTCGCTCGACATCGGCGAGGACAAGCAGGACGGGGCGCTTCCGTTCACGAAGATACTGAAGACGCGCTACGCGAAGTGCTGGAACCTCGGCACCTACGTCGAAGAGCTTGCGAAGCTCTCGTCCGAGAGGCTTGCGGACGACGCGCGCTACGCGAAGCACCTCGAGTGCGTCGCGGGGACGAAGACGGTTTTCGACCGCGAGACGGTTCCGCTGGACCACGACGGGTTCCTTGAGATGGCGAGGGCGGACCGTTCTCTGCGCGAGGACAGGCGGGACGGCGCGAAGGACGGCAAGAGGCGCACGCGCCGCCGCCGCGGCTCGCCGGAGGACGACGACGTCATACTCGACGAGGCGTTCGAGGTTCTTTCGGACCTCGTGCGCCTGAACCAGGGCGCGGAGCTTCCGCGTCCGGCGCCGAGCGCATACGACTGGTACAACGCAATCTTCGGATACTGAGATGAGAAACGTACGATTTGCAAAGATGCACGGTGCGGGGAACGACTTCGTGGTCATCGACGACCGCGAGAGCGTCATCCCTTGCGACGACCACCGCAGGATCGCGGCGCTTGCGACGCGTCCGGGCGGCATAGGCTGCGAAGGCGTGATCCTGGTGCAGAGGTCTGCCACGGCGGACTTCCGCATGCGCTTCTTCAACCCCGACGGGTCCGAGGCCGATCTCTGCGGCAACGGCGCGCGGTGCGTCGCCGCGTTCGCGCGGGACGTCGGAGCGGCGCGCACGGACAGCATGAGGTTCGAGACGGCGTCCGGCGAGATCGCCGCCGAGATAATCGAGGACGGGATGGTGAAGGTGTCCATGCCGGCGCCGAGGAAGTCCGGCGAGGACTTCTGCATCGTGGGCGTTCCGCACAAGATCGTCCCCGTGGAGTGCCTTGCTAAGGCGGACGTCGAGGGCGAGGGTCGTGCGATCAGGATGGCGGACGAGTTCGCGCCGGACGGGACGAACGTGGACTTCGTGACGTACCGCAAGCCGAACCGCGTCGCGATACGCACGTACGAGCGCGGCGTGGAGGCCGAGACGGGCGCGTGCGGCACGGGGTCCGTCGCCGCGGCGGTCGTCGGCGTGGCGGACTACGGACTGGAGTTCCCCGTCCACGTCATGACGGCGAAGGGCTACGAGCTGGTCGTGGACGGCGCGTACGACGGCGAGCGCTTCTCGGACGTCACGCTGGCCGGTCCGGTCAAGCGCGTCTTCACCGGCGAGATCGACTGGGATTCGCTGGACATGGTGTCAGAATAATGGTATGATATTTCCATACTAAGGAGGCAATCCGATGGGCAGATACATCGTCTTGACGGTCAGCGCGGTTCTGGTGAACAACTTCGTCCTGAGCCGCTTTCTCGGCTGTTGTCCGTTCCTGGGAGTTTCGAAGAAGCTCGACACGGCGCTCGGCATGTCGGGCGCGGTCGTTTTCGTGATGACCATCGCGTCCGCGGTGACGTGGTGCCTCGACCGCTGGCTCCTGTTCCCGAACGGGCTCGGCTACATCCACACTCTCGCGTTCATCCTCGTCATCGCGGCGCTCGTCCAGTTCATCGACATCGCGATGAAGCGCTTCCTTCCGCCGCTCCACGCGGCGCTCGGCATCTTCCTTCCGCTCATCACCACGAACTGCGCCGTCCTCGGCGTCGCGGAGATGAACTACGCGTCCAGGGCGGGCTGCGGCGAGGCGGTGTTCTTCGCCTTCGCGGCGGCCATCGGCTTCGGCTTCGCGCTCGTCCTCTTCTCCGGCATCCGCGAGAAGCTCGCGCACGCCGATCCGCCGCGCTGCTTCCGCGGGATAGCGCTCGCGCTCGTCACGGGCGGACTTCTCGCCCTCGCGTTCATGGGGTTCTCGGGACTCGACAAGGGTCTGGAAAGGATCATGCAATGACAGTCGCCATACTCTGCATAGCCGGAATCGGACTCGTCGCGGCGGTCGTCCTCGCGATCGCGGACGGATGCCTCAGCGTCAAGGAGGATCCCAGGATCGGCATGGTCGTCGCCGCGCTTCCGGGCGCGAACTGCGGCGGATGCGGGTTCCCGGGATGCGACGGGTACGCGCGCGCGCTTGTCGCGGGCACCGCGCCGAACGGCGCTTGCGCGGCGGGCGGCGAGGCGTGCGCTGCGGAGATCGCGAAGATACTCGGCGTCGAGGCGGTCGCGACGGAGCGCCGCGTCGCGCTCGTCAAGTGCTGCGGAACGAGGTCCGAGGCGATCCGCGTCGGCGACTACAACGGAATCTGCGACTGCGGCGTCGCGGCGATGACGGCGGGCGGCGACAAGGGCTGCACCTACGGCTGCCTCGGCTACGGCGCGTGCGCGAACGTCTGTCCGAAGGGTGCGATATCCATCCGGGACGGACTCGCCAAGGTTGACAAGCGTCTCTGCATCGGCTGCGGAAAGTGCGTCGCCGTATGCCCCAGGCGGCTCATCGAGCTCGTTCCCGCGTCCGCCACGATCCACGTCCTCTGCAACAACCCGGACAAGGGTCCGAACGTCCGCAAGGTCTGCGGCGTCGGCTGCATGGGCTGCCACCTCTGCGAGAAGAACTCCGGCGGCAAGGAGGCGGGCCACTTCACGTTCCAGGGCTTCCTCGCGAAGGTCAACTACGCGAACCCGCCGACGGACGCCGCGATCGTCGCGAAGTGTCCCGCGAAGTGCATGATGGAGGATCCGCACTTCGAGTCCGGCCGCTGAACAGGAAAATAATTTCTGCATATTGCGTTTTCGCGCCGTTTTTGGTACAATATCGCTCCAAACGTGGGATCGGGGACAAACCGGTTCCCGGGTGCGGATCGGTTTCCGCGCCCTGAATGCGGACAAAACCCCGGATAAAGGGCACAAATCCGCGAGAAAAGGAAAAAGAAGAAGATGCAGAAGAGCTATCGTGCTCCGAATCCGGGCGACAACCGCTCGTGGTTCCTCATCGACGCGAAGGACCAGCCGCTTGGCCGCCTCGCCGTCGTCGCCGCAAACAAACTCCGCGCGAAGGACCTCCCGACCTTCGATCCGTCCGTCGATGCCGGCGCGTTCGTGGTCGTCGTCAACGCGGCGTCCGTCAAGCTGACGGGCAACAAGGAGGAGCAGAAGGACTACCAGCGCTACTCCGGCTACAGGAACGGCCTCAAGCACTTCACGGCCGCCGAGATGCGCGCGTCGCATCCCGACCGCATGATCAAGGAGGCTGTCTGGGGAATGCTCCCGAAGAACAACATCGCGCGCAAGATGATGACGCGCCTGAAAGTCTTCGCCGGCGCCGAACACACCCACGCCGCGCAGAAGCCGGTCGAGATCAAGCTCTAAGGAGGATTCAGGAAATGGCTACCCAGAAGGCAATTTCAGCAGGAACCGGCCGCCGCAAGACCGCGACCGCCCGCGTCAACCTCGTGCCCGGCAGCGGCAAGTGGACCGTCAACAAGGTCGCCCTCGAGGAGTATCTCCCGTCCGAGGCCCTCCGCGACTACCTGAAGCAGCCCGTCGGCATCAGCGGCTACGACATGTCCAAGATCGACGTCGTCGCGTTCGCCAAGGGCGGCGGCATCTCCGGCCAGGCCGGCGCGATCCGCCACGGCCTCGCCCGCGCCATCGTCGCGGCCGACGAGACCACGCGCGCCGCGCTCAAGAAGGCCGGCTGCATGACCCGCGACAGCCGCATGAAGGAGCGCAAGAAACCCGGCCAGCCCGGAGCCCGCAAGCGCTTCCAGTTCTCGAAGCGTTAATGCAGAAGGGCGGACTGGAGACCGCACGGACGGTCTCCAGCCTGCCGCTTTCCATCATGGCATTCGGATTCATCAAGAAGCTCGTCTCCGCCATCACCGGAGGGAAGGATGGCGCGAAGAAGCCTTCCGCCAAGGGGCAGAAGGGCGGAAGGGGCCAGCAGCAGAAGTCCCAGCGCGGCGGCCAGCAGCAGAAGGACCGCGGCGGACAGAAGCAGGGCCAGAAGGGCGGCCAGCAGCAGAAGGGCCGCAACGGCCAGCCGCAGGGCCAGAAGGGCCAGCGCGGCGGCCAGCAGCAGAACCAGCAGGACAGGCGCGGAGAGCGCCGCGGCGACCGCCGCGGCGGGGACAGGCGCCGCGACAGGCGCGGACCCGCGCCGGTGAATACGGCGGCGGACCAGATGCGTCCGGGCGGGGAGATCTCCGCTGCGGAGCTCGCCGCGCGCCAGGCGGAGCACGCCGCATGGTCGCTCGACAGCTTCACGGTCGAGCCCATGGAGGGCAAGAAGCGCTTCCACGACTTCAACCTCCCGACGGAGGTGATGCACGGCATCGCCGACCTCGGGTTCAAGTACTGCACCGAGATCCAGGCGCTCAGCCTCGAGCAGGCGCTCGCCGGAAAGAACATCGCCGGCAAGGCGCAGACGGGCTCCGGCAAGACGGCCGCGTTCCTCGTCGCGATCCTGACGCGCTACCTCCGCACGCCGGAGAGCCGCGCCAAGACCGGCGGGACGCCGCGCGCGCTCGTCATCGCGCCGACGCGCGAGCTCGTGATCCAGATCTGCAAGGACGCGGACGCCATCGGGCGCTACTGCGGACTTCGCTCGCTCGCCATCTACGGCGGCATGGACTACGACCGCCAGAAGCGCGAGGTCATGGACGCGCCGGTCGATCTCCTCGTCGCGACCCCTGGACGCCTCCTCGACTTCGTCAAGTCCCGCGTCATCAACCTCGGGTCCGTCGATACGCTCGTCATCGACGAGGCCGACCGCATGCTCGACATGGGCTTCATCCCGGACGTCAGGCGCATAATGAGCTACCTTCCGCCCAAGCAGAAGCGCGCGACCATGCTCTACTCCGCCACGCTCAACGACACCGTCATGCGTCTCGCCCTCAACTGGATGGAGGAGCCGTTCAAGGCCGAGGTCGAGAGCGAGTCCAACGCGACGGACACCGTGAGGCAGGTCGTTTACATCGTCCGCTCCGCCGACAAGTTCAAGGTCCTCTACAACCACATCGCGCTCCACCCGGCCGCGCGCACGATCGTCTTCTGCAACAGGAAGTCCACGACCGAGGACGTGTACTCCTCGCTCAAGGTGCGCGGCGTCTCGGTCGAGATGCTCTCCGGCGACGTGAACCAGAACAAGCGCCTCAAGGTGCTCGACGCGTTCCGCGACGGCGAGGTCAAGGTCGTCGTGGCGACGGACGTCGCCGGCCGCGGCATCGACATCAAGGGCCTCGAGTACGTCATCAACTTCGACTTCCCCTACGAGGCCGAGGACTACGTCCACCGCATCGGACGCACCGGGCGCGCCGGCTCGACCGGAATCGCGATCAGCTTCGCGGACGAGGACGAGAGCTTCGCCATCCCCGAGATCGAGGCGTACATCAAGGAGCCCCTGAAGTGCACGATGATCCAGGA
>JAGCFB010000042.1 GCA_017650345.1 Kiritimatiellia bacterium
AACGGCGCCGGCGGCATGGTCGTCTTCGGCGTCAAGGGCGGATCCGAGAAGGCCCGATGTTTCGCGGATGCGCTCAACGGCGAGGTGTTCTCGATCCTCGCCAATGTCGGCGACGCGAAGAGCCTCGTCATCCATCCGGCCTCGACGACCCACTCGCAGCTCTCGGACGAGGACCTCCGCAAGGGCGGCGTCCTTCCCGAGCTGATCAGGCTCTCCATCGGCCTCGAGCACATCGACGACATAATCGACGCGCTCGACGAGGCTCTTGAGGCAATCTAAACCCAAAAATAGTATAATATAACATCACAGAAGGAGAATCAACATGAGCAAGACGGCAAAGAACATCCTCGAGAAGGTCGGCGGCACGCCGCTCGTCGAGATTTCCGGCAAGCTGAACAAGGGCGGCGCGAAGGTGCTCGCGAAGGTCGAGTTCTTCAATCCCGGCGGAAGCGTCAAGGACCGCATCGCGCTTGCGATGGTCGAGGCCGCGGAGAAGGACGGCGCTCTCAAGCCCGGCGCGACGATCATCGAGCCGACGAGCGGCAACACCGGAGTCGGACTCGCCCTCGTCTCGGCGGTCCGCGGCTACCACCTCATCCTGACCATGCCCGAGACGATGAGCATCGAGCGCCGCAAGCTCGCGGCCGCCTACGGCGCGGAGATCGTCCTCACGCCCGGCGCGGACGGCATGAAGGGCGCAATCGCCAAGGCGAACGAGCTCAGGGACGCTACGCCCGGCGCGGTGATACTTCAGCAGTTCGAGAACCCCGCGAACCCGGCCTACCACTACCGGACGACAGGTCCCGAGATTTGGGAAGGGACGGACGGCGAGGTCGCGGCGTTCGTCGCAGGCGTCGGCACCGGCGGAACGATCACGGGAACGGGCAAGTACCTCAAGGAGAAGAACCCGGAGGTCAAGCTCTTCGCGGTGGAGCCGGACACGTCGCCCGTCCTTTCGGGCGGACAGCCTGGTCCCCACAAGATCCAGGGCATCGGCGCGGGCTTCGTTCCGAAGGTGCTCGACACTTCGATCCTCACCGAGGTGATCCAGGCGTCCGCCGACAACGCCGGCGCGACCGCTCGCGCCGCCGCAGCGCAAGAGGGACTCCTGGTCGGCATCTCGTCCGGCGCGTCGCTCTGGGCCGCGCTTGAGCTCTCGAAGCGTCCCGAGTTCGCCGGCAAGACGATCGTCGCGCTCCTTCCGGACACCGGCGAGAGGTATCTTTCGACGTGGCTGTTCGAATGAAGGGAGTCCCGGTGAAGATAATCTACCAGGGAAAGGAAACGGAAACCGCTCCGACCACGGTCGGGGCGTTTCTGTCCGCAAAGGGGATCGCCGCGGGAAAAGTCGTCATCGAATACAAGGGCGACATACTTTCCGGCGAAGACGCCGCATCGGCCACGCTGGAGGACGGCGCCGAATTGAACGTGTTCAGGATCGTCGCGGGCGGCTGAAATGGGAGCGAACACCTATCTTACGGAGCGCGAGCGCGGGATTCTGGAGTCCGCCAGGATCGGCATCGCCGGCGCCGGCGGACTCGGCTCGAACGTCGCCATGCTGCTCGTTCGCGCCGGGATCGTGAAGTTCGTGATCGCGGACTTCGACGAGGTGAACGCGTCGAACCTCAACCGCCAGTTCTTCTTCCGCGGACAGATCGGCGAGAAGAAGGTCGAAGCGCTAGCGCACAATCTGCGTCTCATCGAGCCGGACCTGGAGCTGGAGCTCCATGACGTGCGGCTGACGGACGGGAACGTCGCCGGCGTGTTCGCCGGATGCGACATCGTGGTGGAGGCGTTCGACGCGGCGGAGTCCAAGACCATGCTGCTCGACGCCCTGCTGCCTCTCGGCAGGCCTGTCGTCGCGGCGACCGGACTTGCGGGATGGGGGCGGTCGAACGAGATCAGGACGCGAAGGGTGGGACGGAACCTTGTGCTTGTCGGCGACCAGTCGAGCGACGTGAACGACGGACTTGCGCCGCAGGGCGTGCGCGTGGCCATAGCAGCCGCGCACGAGGCAAACGCCGTCGTTTCGCTTTTGCTTGGAGAAGGGCTTTGATGTGGAGGAAGAGATGGCACGATGCGAGGGAATAGGGCGCGACGAGGCGCTTGAACTGCTTAAGCCGGAGCGCAGGGCGGAGTTGCGCGAAAGGGCGCACGAGACGACGGAGCGGTGCGTCGAGAAGAGGTTCGACTTCTGCGCGATCATCAACGCGAAGTCGGGACGCTGCTCCGAGAACTGCAAATGGTGCGCGCAGTCCGCGCACTGGAAGACCGGCTGCGAGAACTACGGCTGGGTCGGGTCCGATGCCTGCGTCAAGGCCGCGAAGGAGGCGGAGGCGAACGGGGCGGACAGGATCGGAATCGTGACTTCGGGACGCTGCCTTTCGCATGGAGACATTGAGAACGTCTGCACGGCGCTCTACGAAATGCGCAAGGTGTCCCGGATCGGACTCTGCGCATCGCTCGGACTTCTCTCCGAGGACGATCTCAGGCGGCTCAAGGACGCGGGGCTTGAGCGCGTCCACTGCAATCTCGAAACCGCGCCGTCGCTCTTTCCGAAGCTCTGCACAACGCATACGACGGACGACAAGCTGGCTACGCTCCGCGCCGCGAAGAGGCTGGGCTTCCAGATCTGCTGCGGCGGCATCATCGGCATGGGCGAGACGGACGAACAGCTCGTCGAGTTTGCGTTTGCGCTCAAGGAGATCGCGCCGGACTCGATACCCGTCAACGTGCTGCATCCGATAGATGGGACTCCGCTTGGCGGACGCGGCATCCTCGATCCGGAGCGCGTCATAGATTCCGTCGCGCTCCTTCGGCTCGTCAATCCATCCACGCCGCTCCGCTTCGCGGGCGGACGCCGCGACATGAGCGACGAGACGGCTGCGAAGTGCATCTACGTCGGCATGTCCGCCGGCATTGCGGGTCCGCTTCTCACGACGCCCGGCGCAGACTTCAACGACGACCGTTCCCTCGCCGTCAAGGCCGGCTATTCCGTCGCGCCGTCGTACCAGGCGTAAACCCACCCGGGTGTCGGCATGTCCGACCCCCGGGGGTCTTGAACGCGGGGGTATATAGAGTCAGCCGCAAGGGTTATATAGAGTCAGCTGCAAGGGTTATATAGAGTCAAGGCCAAGGGGTGTATAGAGTCTGAAATCTCGGGGACAGGCCCCTTGAAACGGCGGTTTTCGGCCTTTTTGCAGGGTCTGTCCCCGATAGGCTACGGTTCGGTGTGGCGGAGGATGGAGATATTTGATACAATAACAATCAAGGGAAAACACCGGTGCGACGCGGGAAGGGCGGAGGCCGGTTTGGAACGTGAACAAACACAAGGAGCATTGAAATGGTCAAGATCATATTGAAGCGCGTGCTGCCGTCCGTCGCGGCGCTTGCGATAGTCGTGCTGGGCGCGATGTGGCTCTACGGATACGTCGGCGTCAAGGCCGGATGGATAGGTCCGGCGGAGGTGCCGCAGCTCAATGCTGTGTCCCGCAGTGGAGCGGAGGCCGCAGGCGGAATCGTGGAGGCGACAAAGTCCAAGCTGGGCTTCTGACGCAACCGGGCCCGAAGGCATTTCCGGGCCTTCGGGACGGATATGGTATAATTTGGGTATATCACGGACGGCGGGCGGAAAGTCCCGTGGAAACCGGGCACTGTCGCGCAGCCGTTACAGCCGGAATACGATCCGCCGTCCACACACAAACAACGCAAGTACCCTCGCATGAGGGGGAAAGTGAGAATGATGAGGAAACCAGGACTGGCCGCGGCCATGGCCGCGGCGGGCGTGTTCGTCTCGCATGGCGGGACGACGAACGAGACGGAGATTGCGGAGCTTCCGCCCGTCATAGTGGAGGCGAGCCGCACGGGGAGGACGGCGGACGAGATGCCGGAGCCCGTCCGCGTGATCGGACGCGAGGAGATCGCCGCGAGCGGCGCGAAGGACGTCGTCGAGCTCGTAGAGCGCAAGGCTCCGTCGCTGAACGTGATCCGCACCGGCGCGGGCAACCCGGCGCTTTCGCAGATTGCGATGCGCGGATGGGGCGAGAACGGGTTCGGACGCGTCCTCGTCATGGTTGACGGCCGCAGGCTCAACTACGCCGACATGTCCGCCCCCCTCCTTTCGCAGATCGACCTGGCGTCCGTCGAGCGCATCGAGATCCTCCACGGCTCGCAGTGCGTCCTCCACGGCGACGCGGCAAGCGCCGGCGCGATAAACGTCGTCACCATGCCGTCCGCATCCGACGGCGACGGCGTCCACGGAAGCGTCGGCGTCCACGCCGGCAGCTGGGACACATACGGCGCCAACGCGTCCGTCAGGGGCGCGGACGCCGAGGCGGGCGTGCGCTGGTGGGGCGCGGGCGCGTGGGAGCATTCGGACGGCTTCCGCGGCAACAACGGCTGGCAGACGTGGAACGCGCTCGGCGGCGTGAGGCGCGACTGGGAGAACGGCTCGTACGCGCGCTTCGACGCTTACTGGAACGAGAGCGAGTACGGACTTCCCGGCTACCTTCCGGCGGGCTCGTGGAAGCACCACCGCACGCGCACCATCGCGCCTGACGACATTTACAGGCGCCAGACGGCAGGCGTGGACGCGACGGGCGAGTTTGTCGTGAACGAGTCCAACAGGATCAAGATAGACGCCTCCTTCTCCGCCGGGCTCATGCGCACCAGGAGCGTTTACGGCGGAAGCTACACGGACTACGATCCGTCCAACGGCTACGCCCCGGCGAAGGTTACCTACTCGGACGCGTTCCGCCAGCGCTACGACCTGAACGCCTACGAGGTGACGCCGCAGTGGATATGCACCGAGGGGCTTTTCGGACTCGACAGCGAATTCGTCGCGGGCGTGTCCTTCCGCTACGACCGCCTGCACGGACGCAACCGCGACAGGATGGAGTACAGTCCGGACTTCTGGCGCATGTCGGGCCTCACGTCCGACAAGTACGAGTTCAACCGCATGACGGCGGCGGCGTTCGCGCAGGAGACGCTGGACCTCAACGAATGGCTCGCGGTCGAGGGCGGCGTCCGTGTGCAGCGCGCGTGGAGCGAGAACACGGCGCTTGTTGACAAGCGCAGGACGGACAACATGTACGCTGCGGACATCGCGGCGCTCGTGAGGCCGGCGGACGGCTTCAAGGGCTTCGCGCGCCTGTCGAGGTACTTCAGGAGTCCGTTCCTCGACGAGAACCCCTACCGCGACTTCAGGGCGCAGGAGATCCTCAAGCCGGAGACGGGGTGGATCGCGGACGTCGGGTTCGACTGGCTGGTCGCGACGGACGTCAAGGTCTTCGCGGACGCGTTCCATTCCGTGACGAAGAACGAGATCCTCTACGACAAGTTCGTCTGGGGGACGAACGTAAACGCCCCGGCCGACGTCGTGCGCGATGGCGTCACGGCGGGCGCGGCGTGGGAGCGCAGGAAGGTCGCCGGGGCGTCCGTCGCTTGCACGTGGGTGAAGTCCGAGTTCGACGGCGGCCCCTACGACGGACGCGACGTGCCGATGGCGCCGAAGGCGACGGTCGCGGCGTCCGGACGCGTCTGGATCATGGACGACCTATTCGTGTTCGGCGGCTGGCGCTTCCTGTCCGCGCGCAGGGCCTTCTCGGACTTCGCCAACCAGGGCTCGCGCGTGGCGTCCGCCGGCGTGTTCCACCTCGGCGCGAAGTACGAGCCGGAGGCGGGGATGCTCGCCGGAATGCGCTTCGGGATCGTCGTGGACAACCTCCTCGACAGGCGCTATGCGGACGCCGCGGTGCGCTCGCAGGCGGGCGAGGAGGTCTTCTACCCGGCGGCGGGACGGAGCGTCATGTTCACGGTCGGCTGGGATTTCTAGGCTAGCGGCGCATTTAGGCGCGTTTTTAGGCATTTTACACTACTAATTGTGTTGTCAACAGGCGGTGTACACAACCTGTTGACAACATTTTGTATTTTCCCACTTGTCAGAGCACAATATTTAGTGTATCATATTCCGCAAGAGGCACTAAATAGTGTATCTCGCAATTCAGCTTAAACCACAATAACCGCAATAAAGGAAGAAGTTCAAAGATGAAGCAGATGAAGATCATCAAGCGCAGCGGCGAGGAGCGCGCGTTTGACATAACCAAGATCGAGAACGCCATCCGCAAGGCGAGCCAGGCGGTTGACTACAAGGACGCGCTTTCCGAGGGGCGCATCAAGCTGATTGCGGAGGAGGTCGCGGGCGTGTGCGCGGCGCGCGACAGGGCGATGACGGTCGAGGAGATCCAGGACGTCGTCGAGACGAAGATCATGGAGATGGGCGCGAGGGAGATCGCGAAGAAGTACATCACATACCGCTACAAGCAGAACCTGCTGCGCCAGGCGAACACGACGGACAAGCAGATCCTCTCGCTCATCGAGTGCAACAACGAGGACGTGAAGCAGGAGAACTCGAACAAGAACCCGACGATCAACTCCGTCCAGCGCGACTACATGGCTGGCGAGGTTTCCAAGGACGTCGCGGCGCGCCTTCTTCTTCCGGCGGACGTCGTGCAGGCGCACAAGGAGGGAATCATCCACTTCCACGACATGGACTACTATGCGCAGCACATGCACAACTGCGACCTCGTGAACCTCGAGGACATGCTGCAGAACGGGACGGTCATCTCGGGGACGATGATCGAGAAGCCGAAGAGCTTCTCCACGGCGTGCAACATCGCGACGCAGATCATCGCGCAGGTGGCGTCCAACCAGTACGGCGGGCAGTCCATCTCGCTGACGCACCTCGCGCCGTTCGTGGAGGTCTCGCGCCAGGTCATCAGGAAGGAGCTCTCCGAGGAGTGCGCGCTCGCCGGAGTCGAGATGGAGGCGTCCGTCTTCGACAGGATCGTCGAGAAGCGCGTCAGGAAGGAGATCCAGAAGGGCGTCCAGACGATCCAGTACCAGGTCGTGACGCTCATGACGACGAACGGGCAGGCGCCGTTCGTGACGGTTTACATGTACCTCGGCGAGGCGAGGAGCGAGTCCGAGCGCCGCGACCTCGCCATGGTCATCGAGGAGGTGCTCAACGAGCGCATCAAGGGCGTCAAGAACGAACAGGGCGTCTCTGTCACGCCTGCGTTCCCGAAGCTCATATACGTCCTAGAGGAGCAGAATGTCCGCGAGGGCACTCCCTACTGGCACCTCACCGAGCTCGCGGCGAAGTGCACGGCGAAGCGCATGGTGCCCGACTACATAAGCGAGAAGAAGATGCGCGAGTACAAGCTGTCGAAGGGCGAGACGGTCGGCCACGGCGACACGTACACGTGCATGGGGTGCAGGTCGTTCCTG
>JAGCFB010000043.1 GCA_017650345.1 Kiritimatiellia bacterium
CCGCGCGAAGGGCATCTCCAGGGACTACGGCAAGTTCCGCAAGTGGCTTTCCGACCATCTCGGCGTCGAGCTTCAGGGCGAGGACGAGGCCATCGGGCTTCCCCTCCTCTTCCTGCTCATAGTGGTGGGTCCGCTCTTCGCGCTCTCGCGCCTCGCGGTCGTGTTCCTCGCCCACTACTGCCTCGCGTGGGCCGGCATGCGGACGGTCCGCGACATCCGCTGCGACCTCATGCGCCACGTCCAGGCGCAGTCCATGCAGTTCCACGGCAGGATCGACGTCGGACAGCTCATGACGCGCTGCACGACCGATCCGCAGCAGACGCAGATGGTCATACAGGTCGTCCTCCAGGAGCTCGCGCAGGGTCCGTTCGAGATCCTCGTCTCCGTCGGCTTCGTCATCTGGAGCGCGATACAGAGCGACATGCTCGGGACGCTCTTCCTCATCGCCGTCGGGTTCCCGGCCTTCGTGTGCCCGGTCGTCTTCCTCTCCAAGCGCATCCGCAAGTGGAGCCGCAAGGCGATGGAGCGGTTCTCCGTAGTCGGCGGACGTCTCCACGAGGTGCTGACATGCATCCGCGCCGTGAAGGCGTACAATGCGGAGGAGTTCGAGAACAAGCGCTACGTCCAGGCGAACAACGAGACGTTGAAGGCGACGCTGCGCGCGCTGAGGTGGGGGCTCTTCGTCGGCCCGGCCGTCGAGACCGTCGGAATTCTCCTCCTCCTGGCGTTCATGATCTTCTGCTTCTTCGGACACGTCAAGCTCTCGGACGTGATCCCGATGGTCGCGCCGCTTGTCGTGATGTACAAGCCCGTCAAGCAGATACTGCGCCTGCCGGTCCAGCTTGAGCAGGGACGCGCCGCGCTCGCCCGAATCTGGAGCATCATGGACGTGCGGATGGAGCTTCCCGAGCGCGCGGACGCCGCGGAGAAGCGCACGTTCGACGACAGGATCGTCTTCGAGAACGTGACCTTCCGCTACGACGGCGCGGACCGCGACGCGGTCAAGGACGCGTCGTTCGAGATTCCGCGCGGCAGGATCGTCGCCGTCGTCGGCGGCACCGGCAGCGGAAAGACGACGATGAGCGGACTCCTCGCGCGCTTCTACGATCCGAAGTCCGGCCGCGTCACCATGGACGGGACGGACCTCCGGGACATGCGCATAGCAGACCTCCGCCGGCTCGTCGGGTCCGTCCAGCAGGAGACGCTCCTCTTCAACGACACGATCGAGAACAACATCAAGTACGGCAGCCCTGACGCGACGCACGACGAGGTCGTCGCCGCCGCCAAGCTCGCGAACGCGCACGACTTCATCGTTTCCCAGCCCGAGGGCTACTCGCGGCTCGCTGGCGAGAAGGGCTTCGCGCTCTCCGGCGGCGAGCGCCAGCGCATAGCGATCGCGCGCGCGATCCTGAAGAACCCGCCGGTCCTCATCCTCGACGAGGCGACCAGCGCGCTCGACACGGTGACGGAGCGGCTCGTGCAGGACGCGATCAACAACCTCATGAAGGACCGCACGACGTTCGCGATCGCGCACAGGCTTTCGACGATCCGCAACGCGGACCTGATCCTCGTCATGCAGTCCGGCGAAATAGTCGAGCGCGGCACCCACGACGAGCTGTACGCGGCAAACGGCGTCTATCGCCGCCTCTGCGACATGCAGAACCAGAAATGAGCGACAGGGGCAAGGGCGTCGCGTGCATCGTCGCAAGCGCATTCGGCTTTGCGCTGATGGCGTTCTTCGTCCGCCTCTGCGACGACTTCGGCGGACCCGTCTCCGCGTTCCAGAAGAGCCTCTTCCGCAACATCATCGCGCTCTTCATCGCCGTCGCGGTGTACCTCCGCTCGCGCCGCGCGGACGAGGCGTCGGGCTTCCTCCCCGTCGCGCGCTACCCGCTTAAGGCGTGGCTGCTCCTGCTCGGACGCTCCGCGTCGGGCGTCCTCGGCATCTTCGGCAACTTCTACGCGCTATCCACAATCCCAATCGGCGAGGCGATGACGCTCAACAAGACGGCCCCGTTCTTCACGGTCCTCCTCTCCTGGCTCGTCCTGCGCGAGCGCGCCGGCGCGCGTCGCCTGTTCTGGCTCGTCGGCGCGTTCGCCGGCGCGATGCTCGTCATGAAGCCGGGCTTCCAGGGCGACGCGACCTTCGCGACCGTGTGCGCGCTCGGCGGCGGACTCGGCGCGGGAATCGCCTACACGTGCGTGCGCGAGCTCGGACTCATGAAGGTCGAGGGCTCGTTCGTCGTCCTCTTCTTCAGCGCGTTCTCCACGATCGCCTCCATTCCGCTGATGTTCGCCGCCGGCGGCGTCTCGCCGATGACGCCGTCGCAGGTGCTCATCATGCTGGGCGCGGGCGTCGGCGCGGCGATCGGACAGTTCGGCGTCACCGCGGCGTACCGCTTCGCCGCGCCGCGCGAGGTCGCCGTCTTCGACTACACCAACGTGATCTTCACGTCCCTCTTCGGCTTCGCGTTCTTCTCGCAGGTGCCGGACCTCCTGTCCGTCGCCGGATTCGGACTCATCGTCCTCTCCGCCCTCCGCAGCAGGTAGCCCTCGCCGCCGGCTCTCCTCTTTTTTAAGGATAATGGATGCCTCCTCCTGTAGTCTTTCGGCGGCATGCGGGCTTGGTTTTTGCTATAATATCAGCATGAGCGAAAAACGTGAATTTGCGGACGTCCTGTCCGGCGTGCAGAGGCGCATCGCGGAGGCGTGCGCGCGGGCCGGGCGCAGCCCAGACGGCGTCGAGATAATCGCCGTCACGAAGACCCACGGCGCGGACGTCGTGGAGGAGGCCTGGCGCGCGGGACTGCGGATCGTCGGCGAGAACAAGGTGCAGGAGGCTGCGTGGAAGAAGCCCGCCAGCGTGTCGGGTCCGCAATGGCACCTCATCGGACACCTCCAGGGGAACAAGGTCCGCCACGCGCTGGAGATCTTCGACTTCATCCACTCCGTCGATTCCGCTAAGCTTGCGGACAGGATCAACTTCATCGCGGACGAGATCGGCGCGTCGCCGCGCGTGCTCCTGGAGGTCAACGTCTCCGGCGAGAGGTCCAAGAGCGGCATGAGGCCGGAGGACGTCGCGCCGACCGTCGCGCACATCATGGAGTCGTGTCCGCACATCACCGTCGAGGGGCTGATGACAATGGCGCCGTTCAGCGAGAATCCGGAGGACGCGCGTCCGTACTTCCGCCGCCTGCGCGAGCTGCGCGACGAAACCGAGGCGGCGCTCGGCGTGGGGCTTCCGCGACTCTCGATGGGCATGAGCGGCGACTTCGAGGTTGCGGTCGAGGAGGGCGCGACGTGGGTGCGCCTCGGCACGATACTCTTCGGCGACCGTCCGAAGGCGAAGCCGGCGCGTCCGTCCGGCGACGGGGACGGCGCGGCGTCCGGCGGACTCGACTCGTACTCGGGCGAGGGTCCGACGGTCAGGGTGCTTGACTGAAAAACAAAGGCGCGGAGACGCGCGAAAGGAGGATGCGGTATGACAAAGATGGAACGGGACGTCAAAAGGATGCTCAGGGCGGGCGTTTTCGCCGTTGTCTTGGCGGCCGGAGTGCTTTTCGTCATGTGGCTCTTCGACGGAGGGGTTACGAACAACGCGATCCACCGGACGCTGCAGAAGGAGTCCTCCGGCGTACGCGAGCTGATCAACAGGCGCGCGGACGGCATGGATGCGCGCCTTGAGAAGATCGCGTCCGGCGAGCTTGCGCTTGACGCAAAGCTCACGCGCATAGAGGAGAAGCTCGATGCGCTCTTGAAGCTTGCCGCCGAGAGACAGCTCCCCGACGGCATGCAGGAGGCGCAGTAGCTTGTTTCCCGTCGAGGAGAAGCTCGGCGAAATCCGGCGCGCGCTCGCGGCGAACAAAAGCGTAGTCCTCACCGCTCCCCCGGGAAGCGGCAAGACTACATGCGTCCCTCCGGCGCTGCTTGGGGAACCCTGGCTCGCCGGGAGACGGATCGTCATGCTCGAGCCGCGCAGACTCGCCGCGCGCAACTGCGCGGCCTACATTGCGCGCACGCTGGGCGAGCCGACAGGCGCGACTGTGGGCTACCAGGTCAGGCTTGAGAGGAAGATTGGACCTTCGACACGACTTGAGATAGTGACCGAGGGACTTCTCACGCAGCGGCTTCTCTCTGATCCCGAGCTGAAGGGCATCGGACTTGTCATATTCGACGAATTCCACGAGCGGTCGCTCGCGTGCGATACGAGCTTTGCGCTTGCGCTCGAGACGAGGCGCGCTCTCCGCGACGACATGCGCATCATGGTGATGTCCGCCACGCTCGACGCGGACGAGGTGTCTGCCCACATGGGCGACGCCGTGACCGTGCACGCGGAAGGGCGCATGTTCCCCGTCGAGACGAAGTACCTCGGCGACGTCGCCATGTCCGCCGCCGTATCGCGCGCGCTGAAGGAGACGGAAGGCGACGTCCTGTGCTTCCTTCCTGGCGAGGGCGAGATACGGCGGACGGCGGACGCGCTCGCGGAGATGCGCGCGCGCGGCGGACAGGCGCTGCCGCCGGCGGACGTCCTGCCGCTCTACGGTTCGCTTCCGAAGGAGGAGCAGGACCGCGTGTTCGATCCGTCGTCCCGGCGCAAGGTGATCCTCGCGACATCCATCGCCGAGACGTCCCTCACCATCCCCGGCATAACTTGCGTCGTCGATTCCGGACTCATGCGCGTGCCGCGCTTCTCGCCGGCGACGGGGATGAGCGGACTCGTCACGCTGCCGCTTTCGCGCGACCGCGCGGAGCAGCGCAGGGGGCGCGCGGGGCGCGTCAGGGCGGGCGTGTGCTACCGGCTCTGGGACGAGGGCATGGACGCGGCGCGTCCGCCGCGGATGACGCCGGAGATGCTGGACGCTGACCTTGCGCCGCTCGTCATGACGAGCGCGGCGTGGGGTGCGACGCGGCGCACGGACCTCCCGTGGATGACTCCGCCGCCCGCCGCCGCGTGGGACCAGGCGTCCGCCCTCCTGCGCATGCTCGGCGCGCTGGACGGCGACGGACGGCTCACGGCGAAGGGCGAGCGCATGTCGAAGCTTCCGATGCATCCGCGCCTCGCGAACATGATGATGGGCGCGGGCGGCGGCGGAAGGGCGCGCGAGACGGCGGCGCTGCTTGCGGCGATCGTTGAGGAGGGCGGCAGGTCGCGCGAGACGGACGTCAGGAAGATCATGGACGAGGTGCGGGAGACGCCGAACCGTCCGTTCTCCAAGCGCATCCTCAAGCTGGCAGGCGGATGGATGTCCGGAAGGGCGGGCGCCGCAGGCGAAGGCTCCGGCTCCACGGCGTCCGAAGGCGCGCTCCTCGCGCTTGCGTATCCAGACAGGGTGGCGAAGAACAGGGGCAACGGGACGTTCCGCATGGTGTCCGGGCGCGGCGCGGCGCTGGAGCAGTCCGACCCGCTCTCCAAGTCCCCGTACCTCGTCTGCTGCGAGCTGGACGACAGGCAGGGCGACGCGAAGGTGTTCCTGGGCTGTCCGATCGGCGAGGACGAGATGGAGGCGCTCTTCGGCGACAGGATCGTCGAGGAGCCGTACTGCGAGTGGGACAGGCGCGAGGAGCGCGTGAAGAGCGTGGTCCGCCGCAAGCTCGGCGAAATGGTCATGGGCGAAAGGCAGTCCACGGCGTCCGACGGTGCCGCCGTCGCCTCAGCGCTGCTTGCGGGCATCCGCCAGAAGGGCGTGGAGAACCTTCCGTGCTGGACGAAGGAGACGCTTCAGCTTCGCGCGCGGATCGATTTCCTCGCGCGCCGGTGCGGATGGCCGGCGGCGGACGACGCGGCGGTCCTCTCGGCGCTTGCGGGGTTCGTCGGCGGCATGTCGAAGTGGCGCGACCTGGAGCGTCTGGACATGGCGCGCGTCTTCGATTTCATTCTTGCGGAGGCGGGGCACGACAGGCGCGAGCTGGACAGGCTTGCGCCGGCGCGGATGGAGGTTCCGAGCGGAAGCCACATGCTCATCCGCTACGAAGGGGACGAGCCGACGTGCGAGGTGCGCCTGCAGGAGTGCTTCGGGTTGATGGACACGCCGAAGGTCGCGGGCGGGCAGGTTCCTGTCGTGATGACGCTTCTGTCGCCGGCGCAGCGTCCGGTGCAGGTGACGAAGGACCTCGCGGGCTTCTGGCGCGAGGGGTACCAGCTCGTCCGCAAGGACATGCGCGGACGCTATCCGAAGCACTACTGGCCGGAGGATCCGTTCACCGCGGTGGCCACGAGGCGGGTGCGTCCGCGATCGTAAAAAACCCCCAATTCCCACTTGCCTTTTTTCATGGCAAAGGCTATAATAGTATCAAATATGAAAACATTTCTATCTTTTTGGTACGGCATATTCAAGAACAATCCGACGTTCCGTCTGGTGCTCGGGCTGTGTCCTACGCTTGCCGTGACGACAAGTCTTGAAAACGCGCTCGGCATGGGCCTTGCGGCGACGTTCGTGCTTGTGTGCTCGAACGTGCTGGTCTCGGCGTTGCGGAAGGAGATACCGGGCGCGGTGCACATTCCGTGCTACATCGTCATCATCGCGACGTTCGTGACGGCGGTGGACCTTCTCATGAAGGCGTACCTGCCCGACCTTTCCGCGAGCCTGGGCATCTTCATTCCGCTCATCGTGGTGAACTGCATCATCCTAGGGCGCGCGGAGGCCTTCGCGAGCAAGAACGGCGTCATAGACTCGCTGGCGGACGGTCTCGGCTCGGGCATCGGCTTCACGCTCGCGCTCGCGCTCGTCGCGTCCTTCCGCGAGATCATCGGCGCGGGCACGCTCACCGTGTGGGGCGACATCGCGATCAAGGGAATCAACCCCGGGCCGGTGACGCTCGCAGTCCTTCCCGCGGGCGGGTTCATCACGCTCGGGCTCCTCCTCGCGCTCATCAACCGCCTCGGCGAGTGGCAGGCGCGCCGCCGCGGCGCTCCGCCGCCGCTGCCGCTGAACCTCGACTGCCGCCACTGCACCATGTGCGGGAAGGGGAAGAAGGAGGGCTGACCCGGCCCGGAAGGTCTCCAGCCATGAGATGCCCCAAATGCGGAGTTGACGACGACAAGGTGCTGGACTCGCGCGCGGCGCGCGAGGGAGCGGCCATACGTCGGCGTCGCGAGTGCGCGGCGTGCGGACACCGCTTCACCACCTACGAGGAGATCGACCGCGACGAGTTGCAGGTCGTGAAGCGCGACGGTTCGCGCCAGCCGTTCGACAGGCAGAAGCTCGACAAGGCGATCCGCCACGCGTGCGGGAAGCGTCCCGTCAGCGACGAGCAGATCCGCACGATGATAGACCACGTCGTGGCGAAGCTCGACGGCGACGAGGTCGGCGCGACGAGGATCGCGGAGCTCGTCATGGAGGAGCTCCACAAGACGGACGATGTCGCCTACATACGCTTCGCGAGCGTGTACCGCCAGTTCACGGACGTAGCCCAGTTTCTTTCGGCCATAACGGAGATTGTGAAAAAATGAGAGCAGAATACCAGCGCCCGCCCATCCGCGTGGCCCTCATGGGGCTCGGACGCGCGATGTTTTCCTCCCACTATCCCGTCTTCAAGGCGCACCCCGCGCTCTTCAAGGTGGTTGCGGCGTGCGATCTCGTGAAGGAGCGCCGCGACATCATCGCGAAGGACTTCCCGGAGTGCCGCATGTTCCGCCAGTACTCGGACATGCTCGACGAGCGCGACATAGACGTCGTCGATATAGCGACGTGCTCCGTCGATCACGTCAAGCACGCGCTCGCCGCCATGGAGAAGGGCTTCTGGACGCTTCTCGAGACGCCCATCGCGCTCACCGTCGAGGACTCGCAGGTCCTGCGCGGCGCGGCGGCGAAGGTGAAGAACAGGCTCATTCCGATGCAGCGCGGACTCTTCTCGCCCGACTTCCTGCTGGCGAAGTCCATGATGTCCGACCCCCGCCTCGGCGACATCCACCAGGTCGTCGTGCGTCGCGAGGACTTCGTGCGCCGCGACGACTGGCAGACCGTGAAGCGGCTCGGCGGCGGCGCGGCGTACTACGCGATGCCCGACCTCGTGCTTCAGGCGCTGAGGCTCCTTCCGCTTCCGCCCATCCAGATGTGGAGCGAGCTCAAGCGCATCGCCTCGCTCGGCGACGCCGAGGACTACGCGCACGTCTGCCTCAAGACGCGCGGACAGGTGTCGGCCGACATCGAGTACAACGGCGGCTGCCTCTCCGAGCTGCGCGCGCCGTCCTTCGAGATCAGGGCCGAGCGCGGCGTGTTCAGGGTCATGCCCGGCGCGTCCGACGGCGAGCTCACCGTCATCGATCCGGACTTCAAGTTCCCGCGCAGGCGCTCGAGCGTCCGCACGCCGCCGATGGAGGACCTCCACGAGAGCTTCCCCGTCGTGAAGATCCCGGTCTCGCTCCCCAAGGGGACCATCCACGGTCCGAGCGCGTTCTGGAAGAGCGTGTACGACACCGTGCGCACGGCCGCCCCGTTCCCGCTCCAGCTCGACGAGTCGCTGGAGGCGGTCAAGTTCTCCCACCTCATGAAGAAGATCAGCCCGTTCGGCAAGTGACGCGAAAGAGATGAAAAAGCAATCCAGGAACATGACGCAGAGCCTCGAGGACTACCTCGAGACCGTCCACATCCTCATCAGCGAGCAGGGCTCCGCGTGCGTGCGCGACGTGGCCAAGCTCCTCGACGTGAAGATGCCGAGCGTGGTCAAGGCCGTCCACGAGCTGAAGCGGCTCGGACTCGTCACGCAGGAGCCGTACGCGGACATTGAGCTTACCCCGAAGGGATCCCGCCTCGCGAAGACGATACTCAACAGGCATACGCTGCTGAGGTCGTTCCTCGTGAAGCTCGGCGTCGGCAGGAAGACCGCCGACAAGGACGCGTGCCTCATGGAGCACATCCTCTCGGCGGAGACGATTGACAAAATAAAGGCATATACGGAAGGCAACTGATGAAAAGCCAGATAAACACACTGCGGCAGCTCCAGGAGCTGGTCCTTACTCGCGACGAACACCACCAGACCGGCGACGGCTCGCACCTCGAGTCGCTCAACGAGTCCATCGCCGAGCTCCAGGACAAGCTGGAGCCGCAGATCGCGGCCATGTACCTGAAGCTCTACAAGAAGAGCCACATCGTCATGGCGGCGATGTCCAACTCGTGCTGCTCCGTGTGCGGCATGCAGGTGCCGATCGCGCAGGGCCAGCAGGTGCGCCTCGCGCAGCACCTCGTCACGTGCTCCAGCTGCGGACGCATCCTATTCGCGAACGACGCGGACGAGGCGCGCAACGTCACGGAGCGTCCGTCGCCCGGCGACGACCCCAAGACCGGCATCTCCCGCTTCAGCGCCGAGGAGCTGATGGTCCCGGAGCTCAAGGCGGAGACGCAGGCGGACGCCATAGCCGAGCTCGCGTATGCCATGGAGTCCAACAAGTTCATCGCCAACGCCGATTCGCTCGTGTCCGCCGCGATGGACCGCGAGGGCGTCCTCTCCACCGCCATGGGCAACGGCATCGCCTTCCCGCACGTGCGCGGCGTCGAGGGCGGCGGACTCACCCTCGCGATCGGAGTCTCCAAGAAGGGCATCGACTGGGAGGGCGAGAAGGTGAACATGGTCATCCTCTCCGCCATCCCCGTCGCGGTCTCCGCGTTCTACCTCCGCCTCATGGCCGGACTCTCCCAGGTCTTCTCCAAGAAGGAGAACCTCGACGCGATCGTCTCCTCCGGGGACAAGGCGTCCATGTGGAAGACGCTCGTCAAGGTGACGCGCCACGCAGTCAAGTAAATGAGCATCCGCAGAAGACTTGCCTCCGCGGCCCTGGCGCTCGCGGCGTCCGCGCTCCTCTTCGCGGGCCCCGCCGCGTCCGCCGCGACCCACCGCAACTCGCCCTACACCGGCGCCGTCAGCGCCAGCGCGGCGGACGGACGCGTCCTGTTCTCCGACAGGCCGGGCGCAGAGGCGTACATCGCAAGCGTCACGAAGCTGATGACGCTCCTCCTCGTAGTCGAGGACGTCGCCGCCGGACGCTACGGCTTCGACTCCTACGCAACGGCCACGCCCGAGGCGTACTACAGCGAGCCGAGCTGGGTCGGACTCAAGGCCGGCGAGAAGATGTCCGTCCGCGACCTCTGCCGCGCGCTGATGGTCGAGAGCGCCAACGACGCCGCCATCGTGCTGGGCGTCAACTCCGCAGGCTCGCTCAAGGCGTTCGTCGAAAGGATGAACGCGCGCGCCGCCGAGCTGGGCATGACGGGGACGGTTTACCACAATCCGAACGGACTCCCCCCGAACCCGAAGAGGCGCTACCCGTGGAAGTCGTTCAACGTCTCCACCGCGTCCGACCAGCTCAAGCTCGCGCTCGAGATGCTGCGACACCCGGAGGCGATGGAGTTCATGTCCATCAAGACGTGCGACCTCGTGAAGACGCCGTGGGGCTTCAGGACGAGCGTCACGCGCCGCGTCAACGAGCCGCTCGCCAAGACCGCGCTCGCCGAGAACGAGAGGCTCGTCAAGTCCATGTGCAACCACAACAACGTGATGTGCAAGGACAAGCTCAAGGTCTTCAACGACGACGGACGCGAGGCGGTTGACGGAATGAAGACCGGCTACATCGACGCCGGCGGCTCGTCTGTCGTCCTGACCGGCCAGCGCGGCGGAAAGCGCGCGGTCGTCGTCGTCCTCGGGTCCTCCACCGCCGTGGAGC
This sequence comes from Kiritimatiellia bacterium, assembly GCA_017650345.1. Classification (GTDB taxonomy): domain Bacteria; phylum Verrucomicrobiota; class Kiritimatiellia; order RFP12; family UBA1067; genus UBA1067. The sequence goes on from JAGCFB010000043.1 coordinate 10,658, forward strand.
GCGACGCGAACGCACGCCGTCTCATGGAGGACGCGCTCGCCGCCCTCGACTGGTGACGCGCAAGCCCCGCAACGAGGCGGGGCGGAAGGCAGGAACAGCCATATGGATTCGAACAGCAGCTCCGGTCCGCGCCCCAAGGCCGCGGTCGTCGGCGTCGTCGGAAGGACGAACGCCGGAAAGTCAACGCTCGTCAACCGGCTCGTCGGCGAGAAGGTCTCCATCGTCTCGCCCGTCGAGCAGACGACGCGCAACACCGTGCGCGGAATCGTCGCGGACCCGCGCGGACAGCTCGTCCTGCTCGACACGCCCGGACTCCACAAGGCCGTCGGCGTCCTCGGCAGGCTCCTCAACCGCATGGCGCGCAGGAGCGCGGCGGGTACGGACATCCTCTGCGTCGTCTTCGACGCGTCCGAGGAGCCGCAGCTCGAGGACGTCGGCTGGATGCAGCGCGTCGCCAGGGAGCGTCCGGAGAAGGTCGTCTTCGTCCTCAACAAGGCGGACCGCTCTCCGTTCTTCGAGACGATGTTCCGCGACGCGTGGGAGGAGGCGAAGAAGGGCGCGCCGGAAGGCGAGGCCCCTGTCGCCGAGCCCGTCTGGGTCAAGGCGATATCCACGACCGAGGGCGGCGAGAAGGGCGTCATGGACGCGCTCTTCGCGTTCGCGGACGAGGGAGAGCCGCTCTTTCAGGAGGACATCGTGACGGACTATCCGCGCAAGCTGACGATAGCGGACTCCATACGCGAGAAGTACCTCGCGAAGCTACACCAGGAGCTTCCGCACGAGCTGGGCATCTGCGTGAAGAAGATCGCGGAGGGTCCGGACCGCTGGGACGTCAAGGCGGACATCATCGTGAACCGCGCGTCGCAGAAGCCGATCGTGATCGGACGCGGCGCGGAGACGATAAAGTACGTGAGGAAATGCGCCGAACGCGAGCTGAAGGACCTCTTCGGAGTCAAGGTCGCGCTGGAGCTCTGGGTCCGCGTCGAACCCGGCTGGATGAAGAACGACCGCCTCCTCGCCGAAATGGGCTACATCGGCGGCGAGATATGAGGGCCAATTTGGTATAATATCATAAATGCAGTCCGATTCCATAGCAAGGTTCCGCCGGATGGCCGCGGTCGCGGCCGCGATCGCCGCGTCCGTCGCGGCGGGCGCCGGCGAGCTGGACATCGCGCGCGAGGCGCTGCGCGACGGGCTATGGGACGTCGCGCGCTCCCACGCCTCCAAGGTCGAGGGCGACGAGGCGAAGCTTGTCGTCCTCGAAAGCTTTGCGCGCGAAGGGCGCTGGGAGGACGCGCTCGGGACGCTCTCCAGCCAGGCGCCCTCCTCCGCCCCGGGCTTCGCGTACTACAAGGCGCTCGCCCTCTACGAGACCGGCAGGCGGCAGGAGTCGATGGACGCCCTGGTCTCCGGCTCGTTCTCCAACACCGTCTATGCCGCCGCCGCGGCACGCCTCAAGGCGCGCGCCGCCATGGACTCCGGCGACGCGGCCGGCGCGCTCAAGATTTCCATGGAGTCCGGCTTCGCCACGGCGGACGTCGATTCGCGCATGGCCGCGGCCGACATACTCGCCGCGTCCGGCGACTCTAAGTCCGCGGCGGACATCTGGCGCTCCGTCGCCGCCGACACCAACGCCAGCGAGAAGGCCGCCGCCGTGGCCGCCGCGAACGTGTCGGACGTCGCGCTTCTGAGGTCCGCCTACTCCCGCGCCAGGAACCCCGTCACGCGCCGCTTCGCCGGACTCCGCCTCGGCAGGCTCCTCCTCGCGGCGCAGGGCACTTTCGACGAGGGCACCAACCTCGTCTCCACGATCGCCAAGGACGCGCCCGACACGGATGGCGCGCGCGAGGCGTACGTCGCCATGGCGGACGCGCTGCTCGCGTCCGAACGCTGGCAGGCCGCGGCGGACGCGTACCGCTACCTCCTCGAGACGTGGCCGCCCGCCGCGTTCGACGCGCAGGTGCAGGAGGGACGCGGCTGGGCGCTTAGGAAGCTGGGGCGTCCGGACGAGGCAATAGAGGCGTACGCGCGCGCCGAGGAGTGCGCGACGAACGACGAGGCCAGGGCCGTCGCCGTCCTTGCGCAGGGCGACGTCCTTTCGGACATCGGACGCGGCGAGGAGGCGATGGCCAAGTACAGGACGGTCCTCGACAAGTACCCCAAGACGCCGGCCGGCGAGAAGCTCAAGAAGATCGTCAGGCTGCGCGACATGGAGTCCGCCGCCCGCGAGCTCTACAAGGCGTACCGCTTCGAGGAGGCGCAGCAGAAGTTCGCCGAGCTCGCGAAGGAGGATCCGTCCAGGGCGCCGAGGATGGAGTTCTTCGAGGTGATGTGCCTTTACGGACAGGGACTCGACCAGGAGGCGCTGGACAGGGCGCGCAGGATCTCCGCCTCAGGACCCGACGCGTCCGTCAGGGCGGACGCCACGCTGTGGCTCGCGAAGTACGCCTACAAGCGCCGCCGCTGGGACGAGTCGCGCTCGCTCTTCGCAAACTACGCGACGAACATGGCGCCTGCTTCCGCGCAGGCCCCAGCCGCGCTCCTCTGGGCCGCCCGCGCCGCCTTCGCCGGCAACGAGTTCCAGTCCGCCGTCGATCTGGTCTCCCGCCTCGCCAAGGACCATCCCGACTCGCCCGAGAAGTCTCGCGGATACCTCGTCCAGGGCGAGGCGCTCATCGAGCTCGCGCGCTTCGACGAGGCCGTGCTCGTCCTGGAGCGGACCGTCCTCGCGGAGGACACGCCGTCCGACGAGCGCCTCAGGGCGCAGGTCCTGAAGGCGGACGCCTTCTTCGCCATGGGGGCGGACAACCCCGCGCGCTACAAGAGCGCCCTCGGCGCATACCGCGCCGTGCGGCTCGGCGAGTCGCTCCAGCCCGGGCTCAAGATCGCGGTCGCCTTCAAGATCGCGCGCACGCTAGAGAAGCTCAAGCGCACGGACGAGGCGATCGACGAATACTACTCCGGCGTCGTCCTCGCCTACCGCGACGCGCGCCAGGAGGGCGTCCGCTTCGACGACGACGCCCGCGCCGTCTTCGCGCGCGCCGCGTTCCGGCTTGCGGACGAGTACGAGAGCCGCGGCATGGACTACCAGGCGGTCCGCGTCCTCGAGCTTGTCGTGACGAGCGACGCACCCTCCGCGGACGAGGCCGAGCGGCGCATCAACCGCATACAAACGAAAGGCATGTTCCTATGACGACGCTGACGGGTGGACCCGTTTTCTGGATTCTGGCCGCGCTCGCGGTCTGCGCGACGGCCGTGTTCTTCGAGCGGCTCCTGGCGCTCAGGCGCGCGCAGGTTGACTGGCAGGACTTCATAAAGGGCGTCAAGAACGTCCTAGACAGCGGCAACGCGGACGAGGCGCTCGCGATATGCGACGACGCGTCCGTCCCCGTCGCCAACATCATGGCGACGGCGATACGCCACCGCACAGGCTCCGTCGGCTCGTTGCGCGAGGCCGTGGACGCGCAGGGGCGCGCGGAGATCGGCCGCCTCGACCGCCGCCTCGCCTCCCTCGCCATAATGGGCCAGATCGCGCCGCTGCTGGGGCTTCTCGGCACGGTCATCGGACTCATCAAGACCGTCCTTCTCGTCAACGGCTCCGAGATCGTCTCCCGCGCCGCCCTGATGTCCGCGTCCATGGAGGCGCTCGTCTCCGCGGCGGTCGGACTCGGCATCGCGATCCCAGTCGCCGTCATGCACGGAAGCCTCAAGATCCGCATGGACAGGATCGTCACCGACCTCGAGGCCGCGGCCACGCTCATCGTCAACGACGTCGTGTCCGCGCGCGACGCCGCCGAAAGGAGGAGCGCGACGTGACCGGCTGGGACTGGAACCGCGAGAGGTCCGCGCGCGGCGGCGCCGTGGCGTGGCTCGCGCCGCTCGTCGCCGCCGTCCCGTGGCTCACCGTCGGCGCGCTCCTCGTGATGATGCACCTCGTCGGCGGAACGCTCACCTCCGCGCAGGGCGTCCTCTTCGACCTCCCCGCGCAGGGCTTCTCCGACGGCGCGGACACCAAGCTCGTCGCCCTCGTCATGCCGATGCCGCGCGACAACGCGCTCGGCTCATCGACGCTCGTGTTCTTCGACGACGCGCGCTACATCCTCGGCGAGGAGGCCTCCGAGGCGGCCTTCGGCGAGCAGCTAGCAGAGCGCGCCGGAAAGACCGGCGACAGCGCGCTCCTCGTCCTGGCCGACAAGCGGGTCGCCGGCGGCGAGCTGATGCATCTCGCGGACATCGCGCGCAAGGGCGGCATGTCGCGGATACTTTTCGCCGAACGCCGCGACGGAGGGGCGCTGCAGTGAGCGCCGTGACGGCGAAGCCACGTCGCTCCGTCCGCAACGAGCTCGTCTCGCTCGCGGCCATCCTGTCCGTCCCCGCGGCGATCATCGTCGCGTTTCCCCACGGCGCCGTCGGCTTCACGCCGGAACCGGACCCCGCGCCGTCCGCCGCGACCTGCGCCTTCGTGAGGCTCACCGAGGACCAGATCGCGTCCGCCACCGAGAACGCCCACGCCGCATGGCGCGTCAGCGCGGAGGGCGTCAGGCGCCTGCGCTGGGACCTCTCCGTAACGACGCTCCCCGAGGAGCGTCCGAGCGCGGTCATGGACATCGCATCGCGCACGCCCCTTGCCGCGCCCGCGCGCGACGCCTATTCCGCCGTGCCCATGCCGCCGACCCTCGCCGCGCCGAAGCCGCCGCGCATCAAGCCGCCCAAGGACGTCCGCGCCGCCGCTTCGGATACCGTTTTCCCGCGCAGCGAGCTCCTTAGCCTCGATCCCGTCCCGCTTTCTGCGCCCTGATCCGCGCCCACCCCCTCCCAGATTACATGTTTGCTCCGCTTTGACAAGGCGGATTACACAAATTGTAAAGATTCGGACTTTTGTCCGCAATCGGACGGCTTTGGCACGGGCAGTGCTAATGCATATTCGATATGCAACGAATACACGACATCTACCGTCCGATGGAGGAGCGCAGGCGCGACTGGAGCGAAGTCGAGCGCACGCTTTCCGACGCGGAGCTGAGGGAGCAGACTTCGCGCTGCATGAACTGCGGACAGCCTTTCTGCCACGCCTACGGTTGTCCGCTCGGCAACCTCGTCCCGGACCAGAACCGCGCCGTGGCGCAGGGCGACTGGCGCAGGGCCTACGCGCTCCTTTCCGCAAACTCGGACTTCCCGGAATTCACCTCCCGCATATGCCCCGCGCTCTGCGAGGCGTCGTGCGTCCACGGACTTGACGAGGAGTCCGTCATGGTGCGCCAGAGCGAGAAGCGCATCGTCGAGACCGCATTCGAGAACGGCTGGGTCGTGCCGCGTCCGCCGGAGCGGGAGAACGGGAAGTCCGTAGCCGTGATAGGCGCGGGCCCTGCGGGCCTTTCCGCCGCCGTCACCCTCCGGCGCAGGGGCTGGTCCGTCACGGTTTACGAGCGTCGCGCGAACGTGGGCGGACTCCTCCGCTACGGCATCCCGTGCTTCAAGCTGGACAAGGCGCTCATCGACCGCCGCCGCGCGATACTTGAGGCGGAGGGGATAAGGTTTGTGACGGGCGTGGAGGTCGGCAGGGACGTCTCGGCGGAATGGCTCGCCAAGCGCAACGACGCCGTGGTCGTCGCGATCGGGACGCCTGCTGCGCGCGACCTGAGGATTCCCGGACGCGAACTCCGCGGAGTGCATCTCGCGCTGGAGCTTCTCGAAGGGCAGAACCGCTTCCTCACCGGCGAGATCGACGCCCCGCCGATCGACGCAGGCGGCAGGGACGTCCTCGTCATCGGCGGCGGCGACACCGGCTCGGACTGCGTCGGCACCGCGATACGCCACGGCGCGAGGTCCGTCACGCAGATCGAGATCATGCCGAAGCCGCCGGACGAGCGCGACGCCTCAACCCCGTGGCCTCTCTGGCCGTACATGCTCCGCACCAGCTCCAGCCACAAGGAGGGCTGCGTACGCCGCTGGAACCTCAACTCGCTCAGGTTCGTCGGCGAAGGCTCCGTGTCCGGCGTCGAGGTCGAGACCGTCGAATGGGAGTTCTCGCCGGAGGGGCGTCCGCTCAAGTTCCGTTCCATGCCGGGCACGAAGGAGGTCGTGAAGGCGGACCTCGTTCTTCTCGCTATGGGCTTCACCGGCGTTCCGGCGGACAATCCGATCGTCTCGCAGCTCGCGCTCGCGCAGACTCCGCGCACCGCGCTCGTGACGGACGCCGCGCGCAACATCTACTGCGTCGGCGACTGCGCGTCCGGCGCGTCACTGGTCGTCCGCGCCATCGCAAGCGGAAAATCCATCCCTTTGGTGTGAAAGGTCACTGAACCATGCAACGCGAAAACATTCCGGCCCGGCAGGCTTCCGGAGGGCAGACTCTCTATCGCAGCGAATACGAACACGATGCGTGCGGCATCGGCATGGTGGCGCGCCTCGACGGCGAGGCGAGCCACGACATCGTCGTGAAGGGCATGACGGTGCTCAAGCGGCTCATGCACCGCGGCGCGACCGGCAACGACCCCGAGACGGGCGACGGCGCGGGACTGCTGCTCAAGATTCCGCACGGATTCTTCAGGAAGGTCCTCTCCCTCGCGGAGGCGAAGGATGGCGAAGGGACGGACCCCTTCGGCGTCGCGATGATCTTCGGCGGAGTGGGCGAGGAAGGGAAGATCGAGGACGCCGTGAGGTCCGAGGGCTGCGAGGTCCTGGCGTGGCGCGACGTTCCGGTGGATCCCGGCGCCATCGGCAAGGACGCCCGATCCGTTATGCCGCGGATAAGGCAGCTCTTCATCTCTCCTGGTGCTGGCGGAAGCGCGACCGACGCCTCCTTCGAGCACCGCCTCTACGTCGTCCGCCGCCAGATCGAGAAGGCGACCAGCGACGCCTACGTCTGCTCGTGCTCGTCCAGGACGATCGTGTACAAGGGACTCCTCCTCGCGACGCAGATCGAGCGGTTCTATCCGGATCTTTCGGACCCGGACTTCGTCTCGCCGTTCGCCGTCGTCCACCAGCGCTATTCGACGAACACCTTCCCGTCCTGGGAGCTCGCGCATCCGTTCCGCGCCATCGCGCACAACGGCGAGATCAACGCCATCAAGGGCAACCTCAACGCGCTCGCCGCGCGCGAGCCGTCGCTGGCGTTCCCGGACGAGTCGCCCTGCCGGATCGACATCAGGAAGATCCTGCCGCTCATCGACAGGCCTCAGTCCGACTCCGCCTCGCTGGACAACATGTTCGAGCTGCTGGTGGCGGCTGGACGCGACGCCCCGCACGCGATGATGATGCTCGTTCCGCAGGCGTGGGGCGCGAAGTACCACATGGGGCACGACGTCCGCGCGTTCTACGAATACCACTCCGCGCTGATGGAACCGTGGGACGGACCCGCCGCCGTGGCGTTCACGGACGGCACGAGCGTGGGCGCGACGCTGGACAGGAACGGACTTCGTCCAGCGCGCTGGACGCTCACGAAGGACGGACTCTTCGTCCTCGCATCCGAGGCTGGCGTCCTCGACATTCCGCACGAAAGCGTCGCCCGCCACGGACGCCTCAAGCCCGGCGCGATAATCTGGCTGGACCTTGTCGCGCACCGTCTCATGGAGGACGCAGAGGTCAAGACTCACTACGCCCGCCGGCGTCCGTACCGCCGCTGGGTGAAGGAGAACCACATCCCTGTCACGGGGCTTTTCACCGAGATCGTGCCGTCCGTCGCGGCGGGCGCGACGCTGCCCGGCGAGCAGAGGCGCTTCGGATGGACGCTCGAGGACGTCGAGCTGATCCTGCGCCCGATGGCGGAGACGGGACACGAGCCCGTCGGCGCGATGGGCAACGACGCGGCGCTCGCGTGCCTTTCCGCGACGCGTCCGGGAAGCGGACCCCGCCGCGGCAGGACGCTCTTCGACTGCTTCCACCAGCTCTTCGCTCAGGTGACGAATCCGCCGATCGACCCCATCCGCGAAGAGCTAGTCATGTCGATAATGACGTACATCGGCAACAAGGGCAACATACTTTCCGAGACGCCCGACCACGCGCGCCTCGTGAAGATGACGCGTCCCGTGCTGACGGACGACGAGCTCGGACGGATGCGCAACATCCCCGACTTCCCGTCGAAGACGCTCTCCATGTATTTCGGCGGATCGCTCAGGTCCGCGCTCGATTCGCTCGCCGCCGACGCGCTCGCCGCCGTCAGGGAAGGCGCGAAGATAATCATCCTGAGCGACAGGGACATGGGACGGGAGACGGGAGACGGGACGCGCGGTGTCGCGGGCGACGTCTCCCGCCCCCACCGCATCCCGTCCCTCCTGGCCGTCGCGGCCGTGAACAAGGCGCTGGCCGAGGCGGGCGCAAGGCCGTCCGTCGGCATCGTCGTGGAGTCCGGCGAGGTCCGTGAAGTGCACCACTTCGCCGTGCTGCTCGGATTCGGCGCGACGGCGATAAATCCGTGGCTCGCGCTCGAGACGGTCTCCGCGATCGGCAGGGAGGACACGGTAAAGGCGGCGTCCAACTACGTGTCGGCCGTCTGCAAGGGGTTGATGAAGATCATGTCCAAGATGGGCATATCGACTCTGCGCTCCTATCGCAGCGCGCGCATCTTCGAGGCGGTCGGACTCGGACCCAGGCTCATGGCGGAATACTTCGGCGGCGTTACATCGCCCGTCGGAGGCCTGGAGCTTGAGGATATCGAAGGATTGATCTCGCGCGGAGGCGCGGAGGCGCAGCAGGGCGCGGCCATTTGTCCAGGCGGCGAGTACCGCTTCCGCAAGGGCGGCGAGGAGCACCTCTGGACGCCGCAGCGCGTGATCGACTTCCGCGAATCGGTGCGCCACGGCGACTACGCGCGCTTCCGCCGCTACACGGACGACATAGATCGGAACGGCCGCGTCACGCTCAGGTCGCAGCTTGAATTCAAGGGCGAAACCTCGCGTCTCATGTCTAATGTCTCCTGTCAGGAAAATCCAACTCTCGAGCCGGTCGATTCCATCGTCAAGCGCTTCGTCGGGGGGGCGATGTCGCTCGGCTCGCTTTCGTCTGAGGCGCACGAGACGATCGCGCTCGCCCTGAACGGACTCGGCACGATGTCCAACTCCGGCGAGGGCGGCGAGAACCCCGAGCGTTTCGGAACGGACAGGAACAGCGCGATCAAGCAGGTCGCGTCGGGACGCTTCGGCGTGACGATCGAGTATCTGCGTTCCGCTAAGGACCTCCAGATCAAGCTTGCGCAGGGCGCGAAGCCCGGCGAGGGCGGACAGCTCCCCGCGCACAAGGTCAACGAGTTCGTCGCGCGCCTGCGCCACGCAAAGCCCGGCACGACGCTCATCTCGCCGCCGCCGCATCACGACATCTACTCCATCGAGGACCTCTCGCAGCTCATCTACGACCTCAAGTGCGCGAACCCCGCAGCTCGCGTGTCCGTTAAGCTCGTCTCCGAGGCGGGCGTCGGCACGATCGCCGCCGGCGTCGCCAAGGCGCATGCGGACGTCGTGGTCATCTCCGGCTTCGACGGCGGGACGGGCGCCGCGCCGCTCACCTCGATGAAGCACGCCGGGCTTCCGTGGGAGCTCGGACTCGCCGAGGCCCACCAGACTCTCGTTAAGAACAACCTTCGCCACCGCGTGCGGCTCCAGGTTGACGGACAGATCCGCACCGGACGCGACATAGTCATCGCCGCAATGCTTGGCGCGGACGAATTCGCGTTCGGGACATCCATGCTCGTATCGCTCGGATGCGTCCAGTGCCGCAACTGCAACCTGAACTGCTGCCCCGTGGGCATCGCAACTCAAAAGGAGGAGCTGCGCGCCAGGTTCTGCGGCAGGCCAGAGCACCTTCAGAACTACTTCCGCTTCCTTGCGCAGGAGGTCCGCGATATCCTCGCCTCGCTGGGGCTCCGCTCCCTCGCCGAGGCGCGCGGACGCAGCGACCTGCTTGCCGCGAAGGAAGGCTCGCGCTTCGACTTCGGAGACCTTTTGGCAACCACGGAATGCACGGAATGCTCGGAAGAGATGTCGCAGTGTCATACGGAGTCTTCCGTGGTTCAGGAAAACTACGATTTCCGCGAGCTGATCCCGGCGGTGGAGCGCGGCGAGACGTCGCTCGAGCGCGCGATCTCCAACTGCGACCGCGCCGTCGGCGCCGCTCTCTCCGGCTGGCTCGTCGCAAACCGCAAACCCGACCCTGATGCTCAAGCTGCGCTTGACCTATCCATCAGCTTCTCAGGCGTTGCCGGCCAATCCTTCGGCGCGTTCCTTGCGCGCGGCGTCACGTTCAACCTTTGCGGCGCGGCAAACGACTACATCGGCAAGTCTCTCTCCGGCGGCGTCATCACAATACGGCCGCCGGCATGTCCTGACGATGCGGCGTTCCGTCCCGAAGACAACGTCATCGCGGGCAACGTGATCGCCTACGGCGCGACCTCGGGAGCAATCTTCATAAACGGACTCGCCGGCGAGCGCTTCGGAATACGCAACTCCGGCGCGACGCTCGTCGCGGAGGGCGTGGGCGACCACGGCTGCGAATACATGACGGGCGGCGTGGCCGTGGTCCTTGGTCCGGTGGGCGTGAACTTCGCCGCGGGAATGACGGGCGGCGTCGCCTACGTCTATGACGAGTCGGCGACGCTGGACCTCAACTGCAACCTCGACTCCGTGGATCTGTTCCCGGTGGAGGAGGGGTCGGCGGACGAGAAGTCTCTCCTGGCGCTCGTCGAGGAGCATGTCGCGCGCACGGGCTCGCCGAAGGCTGCGCGCATCCTCGCCTCCTGGCCCGACGCGCGCCACTGCTTCTCCAAGGTCCTTCCCTGCTGACCCCGCAGTTGTCCAAAACGCATGAAACCATAAGCGAATACGGTTCTTTCGATTTGAGACAACTCCGATCCGTGTGGCTCTCGCTACCGCTCCGCAGAATATACAGGGCTACGCGCTCGATATTCGTTTTCTACGGCTTGAAGCAGTGATGGTTTCAATGGTCAGGGCTTCGCACCCCGCTTTTTACCTAAATTGCATGAGCCTAAGGAGCTTGTCGATTGTGGCTGGTTGTCTATGACGGATGATTTTGGCAGGCTCTCTAGATCGAATGTATCGTACTGAAACTCTTCGCGACCGAAGTTGATCAGTAGCGCGTATCTGGTTTGCGTCGCCCGCATGTAGTGGATGACTTGCGCCCATTCAATCCGGGATAATGACTTGATGGCCTTAAGTTCGACGATGTACCTGCGGTCGAAGCATGTAAAGTCTGCTCGGTATGTCGTCTTAAGCGGCCTGCCGTCGTAGAATATGCGGACTTCATCTTCTCGAGCATACGGAATGCCCGATTTTGCGAACTCGATCTCCAACGCGTCGCCGTATGCCGATTCAAGGAATCCTGGGCCAAGAGTATCGTGGACGCGCATTGCGCATCCCACGATCGCGTATGCCATTGGGTCGTCTTTAAGTTTCATTAGAATCTCCAATTGGGGAACATTATACCAAAAGACGAGGAGGTCTGGAGGAGACTTCCTCCAGATGTAAAACTTATCGTTGAGACAGCAGGGGATGAGTGAAATGCGCAGGGCGAAAAGCATTCTGCGGAGCGGTAGCGGGAGCCCAGCTGTTCGGAGTTTCTTACATGACTCGGCTTGAGCGCAAAGGATTGGACGAGGCGGGGAAGCGCGTGGTCATTTTTGGTATAATATGACCATGAAGCACAATACGAATACCGCGCGGTCCGTCCTTGCGGCGCTCCTCGTCGTCGCCGCCGCGGCGGCATGGGCCAAGCCGAACATAGTGTTCATCCTTACGGACGACCTGGGCTACGGCGACGTGGGCTGGGCCTGGCAGGAGCGGCGCAAGGCCGGCGAGGCGCGCATCCTCACGCCTAACCTCGACCGTCTCGCGCGCGAAGGCACCATCCTCTCGTCCCACTACTGCGCCGCGCCCGTCTGCGCGCCGTCGCGCGCGTCCATACTGACCGGACGCCTCCAGCGCAGGCAGGGCGGCTGCTCCGTCAGCGACAACATGTTCGACCATCCCATCACCGAGCCCGAGACCCTCGGCTCCGTCATGAAGCGCGGCGGCTACCGCACCATGGCCATCGGCAAGTGGGGCGTCGGCGGCGGCGGGGAGTCCGGCGCGCCGCTCACGGCGCATCCGCTCGACAAGGGCTTCGATTCCTACTACGGCTTCCTCGACCATCTCGCCGGACACACCTACTACCACTACGACGGCTACATGCGCGGCGCGTACATGGGCGTCTGGGAGGGACGCGAGAAGGCCAACGAAACCGCAGTAGGCAGGTATTCGACGGACCTCTTCATCGCCCGCGCGAAGAGGGACATAGAGGCGTCCGTCCGCGAGCATCCCGGCGAGCCGTTCTTCCTCTACCTCGCCGTGAACACGATCCACGGCTCCGGACGCAACGACGGAACGCTCGCCAACGCGCATCCGCTCCACGTCCCCGGACGCCCCTATCCGTCCGAGGGCGTCTCCTGGCCGCTCGACCCCGAGCCGCTCGACGCGCGCAACACGTGGATCGATCCGCGCTACCGCGACCTCTCCAACGAGAACATGCAGCGCTACGCCACGGCGATCTCCCGCCTCGACGACGCCATCGGCGACCTGATGCGCCACCTGGAGAAGCTCGGGATAGCCGACAACACGATCGTCGTCTTCACGAGCGACAACGGACCCGCCGACGAGTACGGCGCGGACACGAGGTTCTTCGGCTCCGCGGGTCCGTTCGACGGACTCAAGCGCGACGTCTATGAAGGCGGCATGCGCGTGCCGACCTTCGTCTGGGGGCTCCGCCGCGGAGCGGACGCCCCGGCGGAGGACGCCTCGCCGTCCATCTCGACGGACTGGATGGCGACCTTCGCGGACATCGCAGGCGTCCCCAAGCCGCCGCAGTGCGACGGCGTCTCGCTGCTTCCGCGCTGGAAGGGCCGCGCGGACGCCGAGCCGTCCAGGGTGGAGAGCGCCTACCGCGGCTACGCGAGCGACCGGCCGGACTTCGTGGAGTTCTCCGGACGCAAGCGCGGCCTCGTGCGCGGCGAGCAGGAGATGCGCCGCGAGGGGAACATCGTGACGCTGCGCGCGGGCGGTGCGGACGCGCCGTGGCGCAGGTACGACGTCGTCGCGGATCCGCACCAGGACCGCGACCTGAACGAGGCTCAGGCGGAGAGCCGCTGAAGGAGGACTGTCGGCATGGAAACGAAGGAAATGCTTCTGGAGATCGCGGAGCGCGCCATAGACGCGGCGCTTCCCGCGGAGGGGACGCGTCCGGCGAAGCTCGTCGAGGCGATGCGCTACGCCGTCGGCACCGGCGGGAAGCGGATACGTCCGCTCATCTGCCTCGCGTCCTCCGTCGCCGTCGGCGGAAGGGCGGAGGACGCGTCCGCCGCCGCCGCCGCGATCG
>JAGCFB010000044.1 GCA_017650345.1 Kiritimatiellia bacterium
CGCGTCCCGACCTCCGACGTCTCGTTCGTTGACCTCACGGCCGAGCTCGAGAAGCCCGCGACGTACGAGGAGATCTGCGCGGCGATGAAGGCGGCGAGCGAGAAGTGCGTGTGCGAGGGCGGCCTCAAGGGCGTTCTCGGCTACACCGACGAGGCGGTCGTCTCGACCGACTTCCGCGGCGACGCCCGCACGTCGATCTTCGACGTCAAGGCCGGCATCCAGCTCGACCCGACGTTCGTCAAGGTCTGCTCGTGGTACGACAACGAGTGGGGCTACTCGAACAAGGTCCTCGAGATGGTCCGCGTCATCGCCAAGTAAGGCATCGACGCCCATTCATCAGGGCACACAGGGGCCGCCGGAGCGATCCGGCGGCCTTCGTTATTTTTCATTATCGCGTCCCCGCCATTGCGAAATTTGATATAATAACCATATGACTTCAAAAATGAAGATGCTTTTCGCCGCGATCGCGGCGCTCGCGTCCGTCGCCGCCGTGGCGGCGGGAGGCGCAGCCGTTCCGTACTCCGGCACGCGGTACGCGACCGACGCCTATCCCGGCTTCGACAGCGAGGACGAAATAGTCAACACAAGCAAGAAGACGCCGCGCTGGATAGCCTGGCTGAACGGTCCGTCCCGCACCAACGCCGTGGAGCAGCTCGCCTACGCCGTCGAGTGCCAGACGAACGGGGCCTGGCGCGCCGCGCGCAGGGGCTACGACGCGCTCGTGCGCGAATGGCCGACCTCGCCCGAGGCGCCCGTCGCGCAGGAGGCGCTCGCGCGGATGCTCCTTGAGGAGCGCGCGGACCTCGAAGGCGCGTTCTTCGAATACAAGTATCTCCTCGACTACTATCCCTCGGCGTGCGACTTCGACGCCATCGCCGCGAAGCTCTACGAGGTCGCCGGGAAGATGCGCGAGGCTGGCAAGGACTTCCTCTACCTCTTCCATTTCGCGAACACGGTCGAGGTCCGCCGCGCCTACGAGGCCGTCGTCCTTCGCGCGCCGGGCGCGCCCTACGCGCCGGATGCGATGCTGGCCGTCGCGTCGCTGAGGGAGGACGAGGGCGACTACGAGAAGGCCGTCAAGGTTTACGAGACGCTCCGCAGCCTCTACTCCTCCTCCAACGAGGCGATGGACGCGCTCCGCCTCGAGGGCTCCGCGCGCATGAAGCTCCTGAGGATGCACTCCTACAACGCGTCGCGCTGCCGCGACACGATCGAGTACCTCCGCCTCGCCCTGGCGTCCGCGCAGACCTCCGAGGCGCGCGCGGACCTCGAAAGGTGGCTTGCGGAGGCGGACGGGGTCGCGGACGACGAGGCGTACGCGTCCGCGAAGTTCTACGACTCCAGGACGCGCACGCGCCAGAGCGCGGTGAGCGCGTACGAGAGGTATCTCACGGACCGGCCGGCCGGACGCCATGCGGCGGAGGCGCGCGCGCGGCTCGCGGAGCTGAAGGGAGGGGCGAAGTGAAGCTGAGGCATGTTCTTCTCGCCACGCTGGCGGCCGCGGCGGCCGGGTGCGGAACCTACACGTGGCGTCCGTCCGTCCCGCAGGAGATGCGCACGGTGTGCGTGCCCGTGTTCCGCAACGAGGGCGCGGTCGCGTCGCTCGGCGACGAGGTCGCGCGCCAGGTCCTGAGGGAGCTGCAGCGCGAGGGGACGTTCCGCATCGCGCGCCCGGACGAGGCCGCCGTCGAGGTGCAGGGGTCCGTGAAGGCGGGCGACCCGGATGTCGTCGCGTACGAGCGCCGCACGGGGAGCAGGATAAGGGAGCGCTCGCTCAAGGCGACGGCGACGGTGAGCTTCATCGACAAGAGGTCCGGCAGGGTGCTGGTTGACGGACGCAGGTACTCCGCGCGCGTGACGTTCGCGTCCGGAGAGGATACGCTGACCGGAGCGCGCGACGCGTCCGCGCGGCTTGCGGAGGAGCTTGCGCGCGAGATCGCGGACGACCTGGTCGCGTGGAATTTCTGAAGGAGGGCGACATGAACGAAGTGCATGCAGTCATAGAGCTGAAGATAACGCCGCAGCGCGACAGCGGATTCGGCAGGATCGCGGAGAAGGTCGCGCGCTACGAGCAGGTCGAGGCCTGCTTCCTGATGTCCGGCGCGTACGACCTGCTGGTGTTCGTGAAGGGCGACAGCCTGCAGGACGTCGCGCAGTTCGTGGCGCAGGACCTTTCGACGATAGACGGGGTCCTCTCCACGGCGACGCACTTCATGCTGAAGACCTACAAGGCGTCCGGCGTCCTCGACATGCAGGGCGAGGACGGACGGCTCGCGGTGACGCCCTGAGCGGACGCGGCGGAACGGACTTCAAAAAGCTAAAGAAAAAGAGCAAACAATCGCAGGGAGGTACAAAAGATGGCAGTTGACTTGGCGCAGAAGGCCCAGAACTTCACGAACCGCGGCAGGCAGGCGCTCGAGCAGAGGCGCTACGACGCGGCGATGGACATGCTGATGGAGGCGGTCGCCGCCGCGCCGGACGTCCTGGAGACGCGCAAGCTCCTGAGGACGGCGCAGATCATGAACTTCAGGGCGAACGGCAAGGCCGGCTTCGGCGCCAAGCTCGGCTACATGATGGCGAGGCAGAAGATCATGGGCCTCGTCAAGAAGGGCCAGGGCGCGGAGGCGATGGCCGAGGCGGAGAAGCTCCTCTGCCAGAATCCGCTGGACGCGGACAACATCGAGGCTGCCGTGAAGGCGGCGGAGGCGGCCGGCAAGCCGGACCACGCCGCCATCTCCGTAGAGGCGGCCTACGAGTGCAGCAACAAGGATCCCGCGCTCCTCGAGCGCGTCGCCACGTACTACCAGATCGCCAAGAACTGGGCCAAGGCGCGCGACGCGTACCAGAAGCTCGCCGAGCTCAAGCCGGGCGACCAGCGCATCATGCAGCTTCTCAAGAACACCGAGGCGCAGGCCACGATGAACGCCGGCTGGGAGCAGACCGCCGGAAAGAAGGGCGGCTTCCAGGCGCTCATCGCCAACAAGGAGCAGGCCAAGAAGCTCGACCAGGCGAACAAGGCCGTCATCACCGGCGACGACGCCGAGCAGATGATCCAGGAGAAGATCGCCCAGATCGCCCAGGAGCCGAAGAACATGAACTACAGGCGCGCGCTCGCGCGTCTCTACATCCAGAACAAGCGCTACGCCGAGGCGATCGAGTGCCTCCAGACCGCAATCGAGGCGGCCGGCGTCATGGACCCCGAACTCGAGCGCATGCTCTCCCAGACGACCGTCCAGTACTACGATCAGCAGATCGACCAGCTTACGCAGGCCGGACAGGAGGAAGAGGCCGCCGAGATGAAGCAGGCCCGCGACCAGTTCGTGTTCGACGACCTCGCCACGCGCGTCTCGCACTACCCGAACGACCTCCACCTCCGCTACGAGCTCGGCGTCCAGTACTACACCTACGGATACTACGACGAGGCGCTGGAGCACCTCCAGCTCGCGCAGAAGAGTCCGAAGGACCGCCTCTGGGCGCTCTACTACCTCGCGATGTGCTTCCTCGCGAAGGAGCAGACGGACATGGCCGTCATGCAGCTGGAGACGGCCCGCGACGCGATCCCGACGATGGACGAGCTCAAGAAGAAGGTCGTCTATCAGCTCGGACTCTGCGCCGAGACCGCAGGCGACCTGGAGAAGGCGTACCAGTACTACAAGGACGTTTATTCCACGGACGTCGGATTCGCCGACCTCGGCGAGCGCATGATGGCCGTGTCGCAGGCGCTGAAGGCGAAGCAGGGCTGAGGAGAGAGGCCAGACTGGGGGGGCGATGGCAGCCCCAAGGAGAGTCGAACTCCTCTACCAAGCATGAAAAGCTCGTGTCCTAGCCGATAGACGATGGGGCCGTGAATTGGGAATAGTATATCAAATCGGCTGATGGTATTGCAAGAGGTCAGATGACAGACAGCGAGGCATACGTAGCCTTCAACCTCACGGAACAGGTGGGGTCCGCCAAGGTGGCGGACCTCGTGCGCGCGGCGGGATCAGTCGCCGCCGCGTGGGAGGCTTATCCGAAGAAGGTCGCGCGCTCCGGCGGCGAGGTCGATTGGCGCGCGGAGTACCGCAAGGCGGAGAAGTTCGGCGTCGCGCTCGTAACGCCGGCGGACGACGGATATCCCCAGCGGCTGAGGGACGCGCCGGGCCGTCCGCTCGCGCTCTACGTGAAGGGCGACCTGAAGGCCCTCTCGCTCCCCGGAGTCGCGATCGTCGGCACGCGCCGCGCGACGGCGTACGGACTCGACCAGGCGTACAGGTTCGGACGCGACCTCGCCGAGGCGGGATGGTGCGTCGTCTCCGGGCTAGCCCTCGGCATCGACGCCGAGGCCCACCGGGGCGCGCTCGCCGGAAAGGGCGTCACCGTCGGCGTGATCGGGTCCGGACTCGACCAGTTCTATCCCGAGCAGAACCGCGAGCTTGCGCGCGAGATCGTGAAGTCCGGCGGCGCGGTCGTCAGCGAGTTTCCGTTCGGACGCCCCCCGGACCAGCAGACCTTCCCGCAGCGCAACCACGTCGTCGCCGGACTCGTCCGCGGCGTCGTCGCCATCGAGGCGCCGGTGAAGAGCGGAACGCTCATAACGGCGGGGATAGCGGCGGACCTCGGACGCACTGTGATGGCCGTGCCAGGGCGCGTGGACAGCCGCTCCAGCGCCGGATGCCTCTCCCTCATACGCGACGGCGCGGTGCTTGTGAGGTCCGCCAAGGACGTCTCCGAGTCCCTCAGCGAGCTGATCCCGTCGCACAAGCCCATTTCGCGCCGCGCCGCGCCGCCGGACGTGAGCCCCGCGCCGGCGGCAGTCCGCCCCG
>JAGCFB010000045.1 GCA_017650345.1 Kiritimatiellia bacterium
CCAGCGGTTGGATCACCTCCTTTCTAAGGAGACAGGCCGAAAGGCCGAATGGTGAAACGTCCGCGCCAAAAGCGCGGATGCATTCAACGCCCCCACAGCATATCATCGTGTTCCGTGTCCCTTCCGAATCTGAAGGGCTTGTAGCTCAGTTGGTTAGAGCGCGTCCCTGATAAGGACGAGGTCACAAGTTCGATTCTTGTCAGGCCCACCATTTTTCCCTGCGGGGGTATAACTCAGTTGGTAGAGTGGCTGCTTTGCAAGCAGCATGTCGCCGGTTCGAATCCGACTACCTCCACCATCGTGCGGGATCCCCGCCGAGCAACTCAAGCATCCGATCATGACTGGTCGAAACACTTACCTGGTATGGCTGGAATGGCCTGAGAAGTGCTTCCGCGTTGACGCGGAGGCGCTTTGCTTTTTGGGGACGCTTGTTCCTCGCGGATCCGAGGTGGTCCGCGCTAGGAACGAACGCGCCTTCCTGCGCGCGCTTCCGCGCGCGACGCACGCCATTGTCTGGAGCTTCAAAATGGAATGGTACGCCCTAGCGCCGAGGCTGAAGGTCCTCGCCACGCCCGGCGCCGGACGCGAACTAGTCGCCTGGCGCGACGCTCCTTCGAATGTGAAGGTCCATTTCGGCGGATTCCACGGCGCCATCATCTCCGAGACGGTCGTCGGCTTCATCCTCGCCTGGGCGCACGGGTTCTTCCGTCCGGAGCTGCGCGCGGCGTCCGCCCCGTGGAGGTCTTGCTGGCCGCGCGCATCGATAGGCGGCACATGTTCGCTGGTCGCGGGGACGCGTGCCGTTGTGGCGGGGTACGGACGTATCGGACGAGCCATCGGCTCGAAGCTGGAGGCGCTCGGTGTGTCCGTCTCCGGCATCTCGCGCGGCAACATCGCGGACCTCGAACCGTTAGCGCGCGAGGCGGACTGGTTCGTCATGGCGCTTCCGAGCGACACGGGCACGGACGGATTCCTTTCGCGTCGCCTAATTTCGAAGCTTCCCAGGCGTTGCGTCGTCATCAACATCGGACGGGGAAATGCCGTTGACGAGGAGTCTCTCGTCGATGCGCTCAGGCGCGGAAGGATCGCGGGTGCGTACCTCGACGTCTTCCGCGGCGAGCCGGGTCCGCTCTCCCCGGAAGGCGCCGGAAGCGGCGGCATTCTTGGCGTCGCACCCGCCGATCTCCCACCAAATCTCGTCATGACGCCGCACTCGTCCGCTTTCTGCACCGAGTATCTTGCAATGTGCTTCAAGGAGCTGAAGGATGAAGGGCTCGTTTGAGACGAATTCGGTCGAAGAGACTTGGAACCTTGCGCGCGAATTTGCAAAGGAGTTGCGTCCGGGCACCGTGGTCTGCCTTGAAGGGGACCTCGGAGCGGGCAAGACGACGTTCACCCAGGGGCTTGCGTCCGCGATGGGCGTAAGGGGGCGGGTGACCTCTCCGACCTTCTGCATCGTGCAGGAGCACGAGGGCGACGGAGGCGGGCTGTTGGTGCATATGGACCTGTATAGGCTGCATGGAGAGGATGATGTGCTTGCCATCGGGTGGGAGGACTACCTAGCTCGAGGAGCGGTGCTTGTCGTCGAGTGGCCGGAGCGTGCGGGATCGCTGATTCCGCCTGACGCGCGCCATGTCGAGATGCGTCACGTTTCCGAAGAATCCCGCATCGTCCATATTGACACAAGGCCGGATTCTGTTGTATAATATCCTCTGAATATGGGCAGAGTGTACATAAAAAAAGCTTTAAGTGCGGTCGCATGCGTCTGCATGTGTGGTTGCATTGACATTTTCGGTCCTCGCGTTCCCGAGGCTCCCGCCGACGATTCAGAGGCTGTCGCGATCTACTACGACGGGATTCCGCGCGTCCGTCCGGGCGTCGTCGTCACGGTCCAGGTCGGCGCGCCGTCACAGAATCCCGTCTCCATGCAGGTGCAGGTTGACCAGAACGGCGAGGCAACGCTTCCGTACCTCCTTGATTCGCCGGTCAAGTGCAACGGCAAGACGCTTGACGAGCTCAAGTGGATACTTATCGACAGGTATAAGGATTTCATCCGCCAGCCCGTGGTCGCGGTCTCCTTCGTCCCTACGGACGGCAACAACGGCGTAAGCCCCTACGGCACGGTCAACGTCCTCGGCGAGGTCGCGATGCCGGGTCCGGTCAACATGCCCGCCACGATGGACCTCACGGTCACAAAGGTGATCAAGCTCGCAGGCGGGCTCAGGCCGTTCGCGGACAAGTCCAGGATCCGCGTCACTAGCTGCGACAAGGCGGGCAACAAGCACCGCACGATAGTCAATCTCCAGGAGATCGGGAAGAACGGCGACATAACCAAGGACATCGCGCTTCGCGCGGGCGACGTGGTGTGGGTGCCGGAATCCTGGTACTGACGGGAGGCATCCGCAGGCTGGAACTACAGAACTTCAAAACCTAACGAGCGAAAGGACAAACCAGATGAAGAAGATAATGATGATCGGAGCGGCAGCTCTCGCCATGGCGGCGATCGAGGTGCGCGCGATGTCGCTTGCCGAAGCAAGCGGACAGATTGCGTCTGCCGTGGCGGACGAGAACGTCATGGCCGACATAGTGGGTCAGCTGTCCCACGCCGACCAGGTTGCCTTCCTCAGCCGCGTCAACGCGGCGATCGACTCGAAGCCCGGCTCTCCCGCCGAGAAGGCGGCGGACTACCTCAAGGCGAACAAGGCCGCCGTCAAGGCCGCCAAGGGCAACCGCACAGCCCTCCTTGCCGAGACGTTCGCGACCGTTCCGCCCGAGGCCCTCACGCTCATCAACGAGCGCTTCGCGGCCGAGCTCTTCAGCCGCAACGCCAACCCCGAGGCCCCGATCGACGACGACCGCATGACCAACATCGCCGTTTCGGTGTTCGAGAAGGTCCAGGCCCGCACCGCGGCCGCCGACAACTCGGACGTCCGCAACACCTTCGCAATCCTCATGCTCGTCCGCGCGTCCGAGGGTTCGCCCGCCGACCTCGCGGACACGCTCGTCTCCCAGATGGACGATCCCGCCGCTCGCGAGCAGGCCAAGACCGAATGGCTCCCCGCCGCTCTCGGACAGGGCCAGCCCAAGTCCTACGAGCCGCTCCTCGGCGCCAGCGACGCCGGCGACCAGCCCGACTTCCTCGCCGTCGCCCATATCGCCAAGCCCGAGACGCCCGTAGCGCTCCTGGCGGACCTCGACGGCGCACCCGGCGACATCGCGACCGTCAAGGCCACGCTTGGACCCGGCTTCGCTTCGCTCCCGGACTCCATCGGCGACGGCGCCGGACTCACGCGCGTTCCTAAGTCCGTCGATCCTTCGGACAAGTGGTTCGGCGGACTTCGCCGCGGCGAGGCTCCCAGCGAGCCGCACGGATACTCCGGCCAGCGCATTTACGAATAATCGCGGGAATACCTCAAGGGGAAACATCTCATGAAAACCAGCAAGCTTATCGTCCTTTCCGCAATCGCCGCTGCCTCGGCCGCGCAGGCGGACATCATGGATCGTCCGAAGGGCTACACGATCGGCGAGCGCATGACGCTCTATCCGTACGTCGGCTTCAACTACACGTACGACTCCAACATCGACTCGTCCAAGCACTCGAAGAGCGGATCGCAGTGGGTCGTCAGCCCGACTGTCGATCTCACCTACCTCGACGAGAACTGGAGCGTAACCGGTCGCGCGTACTACCAGTACCACGCGTACAACAAGTACAGCTCCCAGCTCAACACCTCCAGCTACGGCGAGAACATCTCGGCCAAGTGGGCCAACTCCTCCGCCTCCGAGAAGGGCTGGAGCCTCATCGTGTCCGAGGACTACCGCCAGATCTCCCAGGATGACGACATGACCAGCTCCGGCGGCAGGGGTATCGGCCGCGACCGCCAGGAGTTCACCGCCAACGGCGCGATCGAGCGCCGTCTGAATGCGTACATGCGTCTCGCCGCGATGGGCAACTACTACTTGCTCGACTACGACAACAACAACGACAAGTACGCTCCGCTCTACGGCTGGAAGCGCACCGTCGCCGGCGGCGAGATCGGGTTTGCGCCTTCTCCCTGGACCGAGCTCATTCTCCACGCCAACTACCAGTGGTACAGGCAGGACAACGACTACGATCGCATAAACGGCGGCAACGACCGCGGCGTGGCGAGCGAGTCCAAGGGATACTCGTTCCTCGCCGGTATCGGAACCCGTGCCACCGAGCGCATCGACTACCGCCTGCTCGGCGGCTGGACCCGCTTCGAGTACGGCAACGGCACGAAGGACGCCAACGGCTTCACCTACCAGGCCTCGGCCAAGTGGAAGGTCAGCGACACCCTCTCGTTCATGGCCCTCGGCTCCAGCTACTACCAGCCGTCCGAGACGCAGTACGCTAGCGCGATCAAGGTCTATACGGGTAGCGTCGGCGTCGGCAAGAGCTTCATCCAGGGCAAGGTCTCCGGCACGTTCGACCTCTCCTACCGCAAGGAGTCGCACGAGTGCTCGACCGGCGCGGCGGGCGACTACGATACGGACATCTGGACGACCCGTCTCGGACTCAGCTACTGCCTGAACCGCTTCGTCAGCCTCTTCGGCAGCATCGAGTACCAGACCTCCGAGAGCTCTGGCGGAAACGTCTCTGGACACTATTACGACTACGACCGCTTCCGCGGCACCGTCGGGTTCCGTCTGACCTACTGATACAGTGCAGCGTTTTCTGTCGAAATACGGAGTTGCGGCGCACCTGGCCTTGCTGGCGGTGTCGCCGCTCTTCCTATTCCCGTATCTAACGGCCGGCTCGGTCGCCACAGTCGTCCTGTGGCTGTCGCTGTTCGCCGCGATATGGATCGTCATGGAGCCCTCCCGCCGTTCCGGCGAGATGCTCCACGACGCAAGGGTCCGCGCCGCGGCGGGATTCATTAAGGACCCCATTCTCTGGGGAATGCTCGTCGTCATCGTCGCTGTGGCGGTCCGCTGGGCTAACTCCGGCATCGGACTCGCCTACGACGCCGAGAGGTCCGTCTGGTCGATCAGCAGTCCGGCTGCGGTGTTTCTTCCCGGCTGCGTTGACGGCGCCGGCTATCCTCCGTTCGCGACATGCGTGGCCCTTACGGTCCTCATGCTCGGATGCAGGCATTCGCTCGGAAAGTCCGCGCGCGTTTCTTTCCTCCTCACATCCTCGTCCCTTGCGGGGCTTGCGGCCATAGCCGCGATCGTAGCCGTCTTCTTCGGACACGAAGGAGCCGTGCTTGCGGCCAGCTGTCCGACCGTGACATCCTCCTTCGCGGGTGCATGCTTCGGACTCTACTTCCTAGCCGGCGTGGCTTCGCTTTCCGGACTGTACGAGTGCGGATGGGGCAGTCTCCTTCCGCTCGCCATGCTCGCCGTCGGCGGTTCCGCCGCAGGGCTCTACTTCTTCGCTCCGGCGCCTGTCGTGCTTGCGTTTCTCGCGGCCGGAATCCTCACTCTCGCCGTGACGTGCGCCTATTCCGCGCTTCGCCACGACCCGAAGACGGCTTTCAAGTGCGTCGCGGCGATCCTTATCGCGGCGCCGATTCCCGTCCTTTGCGCGCTTGCGCTTGCACCCGAGGGGATGAACGAGTCGAGGCTTGCGTTCGCCACGGACGGTATGGATGCGCTTTTCGCGTCCGGCTTCCACGAGGCACGCGCGGCGCTCTCGCGCATGGCGCGCGGCGCCTTCGCGACGCATCCGTGGATCGGCTCCGGGCTCGGCTCCTTCCCGCTCGACATCCGCTTCAACGCAACTGCGGCCGATTGGGCGATCATTGCGCAGGGTCAGGACAATCCGCTTTCGGGATGGTGGCTGCTTGCGGCGGAGCGCGGAATCTTCGGCGCGATCCTGCTTGCGCTTCCCCTGGTCGTCCTCCTTTCCTCGATCATCCGCAGGCTGGTCGTCTCGCTGCGAGCCCGCGCGGCGTCCGGCGCGTTCCTTCCTAGCGTAGGGCTCGCGCTGTTCGCGCTGTCCGTGCTCGTGGCAGAGATGTTCTTCGACGGTTCGGCGCTCCGTCCGGAGTGCCTCATGGCGATTGGATCGTTCCTCGCGCTGGCGGCGCTTGCGTTCCCGTCCCGCAAACAGGACTGAATGCTTAAACGAAGGATTTACTAAGACTTAAGACTGGAGAGCAGAACAAATGGGCGACAAACCTCTTTACTACGGCAGCAGCAAGGATACGCCGATGTACTACGGCGGCGGCTCCAAGAGCCCCATGTACTACGGCGGCGGCAGGCAGTACGGCTCCTACGGAAGCTATGGCTCCTACGGAAGCTACGGCGGAACGCCTCCCGGAGGCGAGGACGAGACGCTCATCGGCTCCATCACGTTCGGACGCATGCTCCGCGTCATCTCGCAGCGCTGGCTGTCCGTCTTCGTGTTCATCCTCGTCGGACTCATCGTCTCCTTCGCGATCTACAAGATCTCGCCGACAATCTACGAGACCAGCAGCGAGTTCACGATGGACATACGCCGCTCGACGGGACGCAACGCGACCGCGCTGGACCAGGCGATGATCGACTACGGCAACAACTACGCCGAAATCTTCAACACTCGCCTTTCGTCCTGGCGTTCGGACAAGATCGTCGCGAAGATCGTCGATGCCTACCGCACCGGCTACCCCGCGTCCGTCGTCACCGAGGAGGAGATCGTCTCCACCCTCGCCGGCTCCAAGCTCGAGCTCCAGCGCAACTCCCGCAACATCACGATAACGGTCCGCTCCAAGTCCCCGGCCCTCGCGGCCGCGCTCGCCAACGCCTACGCCCAGGCGATCGAGGCGCTCACCGACGAGGAGAACAAGAACCGCTGCGACAAGGCGGTCCAGCAGCTCCACGGAAGCGTGGAGTCCAAGCGCCGCGAAGTCGAGGACATCACCGCGCAGCTTCTCGCTTCCAGGACCACCAATCGCGTCGATCAGCTCCGCGCCCGCCGCGAGATGGTCCAGCAGACCATCGTGAAGATGACGCAGGACATCAACGAGCTCGAGACAGAGGTCACCCAGCTCACGGAATGGGAGCGCATGCTCACCGCCGTCAAGCAGAACCCCGAGAACTTCGGCGTCCTCTCCTCCGGCGCCCCGCGCGCGCAGGAGATCGCGTCCGAATACCGCGCCTACCTCGACGCGACGAACGAGTACGCCAAGCTGATCCTCACCTACACGGACAACCATCCGGAGGTCATCTCCAAGAGCATGGAGGTGGAGAACGCGCGCAAGCGCTTCGTCGATGCCGCCGCCAAGGCCCTTGAATCCGGAAGCGCGTCGCTCAGCGTCGCCGTCAACCGTCTCGGGATCGCGAAGGCGAAGCGCGAGGAGCTCAACGCACAGCTCGCGTCGCTCTCCCAGGAGATCAACCACGCCGAGTCCAAGCTCAGCATCATCGAGAGGAACTACGCCGTCGCGTCCGAGGTTCTGAAGGACCTCACGATGCAGGAGAGCAAGGCGCGCACCGAGGCTGAGGCGAACAACGAGACGATATCGCTCGGACGCCAGGCGACGGAGCCGCGCAAGCCGGTCCTCCCCAATCCGATGGTCATCTTCGGCGCCGGAATCGGCATTTCGCTCGCGCTCGGACTCCTCTTCGTGCTCGTCATGGACAACCTTGAGGACACGGTCGTCAACCTCGCGGACATCGAAGGACGCCTCGCCCTAAAGGTGCTCGCGGTGCTTCCACACGTCCGCCGCAAGACGCGCGAGCAGGTCGCGAAGTTCGCCGTGGAGGAGAAGTACTCCCAGTTCTCCGAGGCGATAGCGGGATTCCGCAACCTCCTGGACTCGCCCCGCTACGAGTCCATGTCGCACTGCCTGCTCATCATCTCCACGCAGCCGGGCGAAGGAAAGACCATCACCTCGACGTCCATCGCGATCTCCTACGCCCAGTCCGGACGCCGCGTCCTGCACGTCGATTTCGACCTGCGCCGTCCGCGCCTCGCCCGCATCTGGGACGTCCAGCTCACCAAGGAACGCAGCTTCTCCCACACGCTCCAGAACGCCGGCGACGGCAAGCCGGACTTCGCGAAGCTCGTAAACCACACGTCCGTCAAGGGCCTGGACGTCATCTGCTCGCTCCCGCCGGACGGCGTTTCGCCCTCGACGATCTTCGGCTCCAGCGTGATATCCGACTTCTTCGCCTGGGCGCGCGCCAACTACGACCGCATCATCGTTGACTCGCCGCCGTACGGCGTCGTCGGCGACGTGGTCTCGCTCTCGGTCCTCGTCGATTCCGTCATCATCATGTGCTGCCCGGACCGTACGCACTTCAAGCCGATCCAGTACTGCTCCAGGAGCCTTACAGAGGCCGGCGCGAACATTCTCGGCGTGATCGTCAACGACGTCGAGATCGCAAGCGCGTCCGCGTTCAGCCCGACGACCCGACACAGCTACCGCTACGGATACGGGTACGGGTACGGCTACGGCTACAGGCCCGAGAGCAAGGCCGGCGAAGGCGCGGAGGGCGCCGACGGACAGGGTGCGCCGATCGTCGAGAACGAGGAATTCACCGACGACGAATGAAGAAGGTCTTCATAGACGGCTCCGCCGGCACGACCGGTCTCAGGATCCGCGAGCGTCTAGAGACGCGCGCGGACCTTGAGCTTGTGGTGCTGTCCGAAGAGCTCCGCAAGGACCCATCCGCGCGGCGCGACGCGCTCAACGCGTCCGACGTCTCCTTCCTCTGCCTTCCCGACGCCGCCGCGGTCGAGGCGGTCGCCATGGTCGAGAACCCGGCGACGGTGGTCATCGACACATCGACGGCGCACAGGACGCTTGAAGGCTGGGAATACGGATTCCCGGAGCTTGCCGGACGCCGCGCGCGCATCGCGTCCGCCCGCCGCATCGCCAACCCCGGCTGCCACGCGAGCGGATTCGTCGCCCTCGTCGAGCCGCTCGTTCGCGCGGGCATCCTCCCTCGCGACGCGCGCCTCTGCGCGTTTTCGCTGACAGGATACTCCGGCGGCGGAAAGAAGATGATCGCCGACTATGACGAGAAGCGCGAGAGCTACCTTGGCGGACGCCAGTACGCGCTCGGTCAGACGCACAAGCATCTTCCGGAGATGGCGAAGGTGTGCGGACTCGCCAATCCCCCCGTCTTTTCGCCCGTCGTCGTCCCGCACTACAGCGGCATGGAGGTCACGGTGCAGCTCCACGGAGCGGACATCGCGGCGATCGCTGACTGCTATCGCGCCGCATACGACGGAGAAAGGCTTGTGCGGTTCGTCGAGGATCCGTCCGCAGGCGGCTTCCTCTCGTCCACGGACCTCTCAGGCCGCGACGGAATGGAGATATCGGTCCATGGCGACCCGGCGAGCGGACGCGCCATACTCGTCTCGCGATTCGACAATCTCGGAAAGGGCGCATCGGGCGCCGCAATCCAGAACATGAACATAGCAATCGGCTGCGACGAACTGTCCGGACTGGTCGCCTGACGTCCGCCGCCGCAAGAAAGGACTTGTCGCAATGACAGCAAAATCAAAGCTCTCAGTTTTCGTGGGCGTAGCCGTCCTCGTGGCGATCGCCGCGTTCGCCCTGATCATCCGCAACGCAATCGTGTCCGCCCCCCGATACGATGGCGACGAACCGGAGTCCGACGCCCAGACCCGGCGCATAGACGGCGCCGACCCGTCCGCCCCCGCCGCGACGCAGACCGCCGAGGAGTCCGCGGCCGAGAAGCGCAAGCGCAGGAGGGAGCGCATCGCAAAGGCGAAGCCCATCGCCGAGTCCATCGACAGCCGCGACGATCTCACGTACGAGGAGAAGTCGATCCTCAAGTCCATAGAGGACGCCGTCGATACGGACAGCCTCGCCGCCCTCAGGAAGATCCTTCCCGCCGCAGCAGCCTCATCGAACCCGGAAATCAGGTCCGAGCTCGTTGACGGACTCGGCTGGTTCGGCGACAAGGCCGTTCTCGACCTTCTGCCTTTCATGGCGGACAAGGACTCCGATGTCGCCGAATCCGCCATTTCTCACTGGACGTCCGCCGTCTCGGACGTCGGCGAAAAGCGCCGCGCGAAGCTCGTCGAGGAGACGATGAAGATCATCACGGACAAGGACACTCTCGAGGAGATTGTCGATCAGCTCGACGACCTTGACGACGTGCGCGCCATACAGGTCTGCATAAACCTCATCGACTCTGGCAACGAGAACGCGGCGGAAGTCGCGCGCGAACACTACGAGTTCGTGACTGGCGAGGAATACACGACGTTCGAGGCGGCCGAGGAGTGGCTCAAGGAGAACTACGTCAGCGACGACGATGACGATGCTCCTGCCGCCGCGGCAACCGAGACGACGGAGACGGCCGCCGCATCCGAACAGGCGGGATCCTCCGAGGCTCCCGCGTCCGCCGAGTCCGCGGCCCCGGCCGCCCAGCCCGCCCCCGCCGCGGAAGTCTATTACTGATGTCCGACCCTTCGCCAGAGGTACGTCCCGTGCGCTTCGGCGGAATCCTGCGCGTCTTGGCGCTTGCCGCGGCGGACGCCCTGTGCGTAGCGGCGGCATGGTCGCTTTCCGTCTGCGGATACTGGCTCCTTGGACGCGCCTTTGCGGCCTCCGGCGTGGCCACGACGATCGGCAGCTACGAAATCGCCCGCTACTTCGTTTTCTGGCCGGTGATTCTCGTGTTCATCGCCTTCAACGCGATATTCGACCTGTATCACGGCAACTGGACATGTCCGGCTGCCCCGCTCTCCCCGATCGAGGAGATGCGCAGGCTCTTCGGCTCGTCTGTCCTCACCCACGCCGGCGTCTTCACCTACCTCGTCCTCGCCTACCAGACCGCCCAGGGCGTCTCCCGCTTCGTCGTCGTTTCGTCCGGGCTCGTGGTCGCGTTCGCCGCCCAGTCGCTCCGCAACTGGGTCCGCGCCGCGATGATGCGGTACCGGATTGGGCTCATCCGCGTGGTGGTCTCCGGCGGCGGCGATGTCGCCTCGCAGGTCGTCTCTGCCATTCGCGGCGACGCCTACACCGGCTTTTCCGTGGTCGGGTACTTCGGACCCGAGGAGGACGCGAACGCCATGTCCGCGCGCGGAGTTCCGCGCATCGGCGACATCCGCGACATCGTGCCCGTCTCCCGCAGCCTTGGTGTCAGGGTGCTGGTGGCATGCCAGGACGAGCGCCTCTTCCGCCGCCAGCTCGACGAGTTCGCCAGCTGGTTCACGCACGTGGAGTACCTGCCGAGCCTCCGTGCCTTCCCTGTTTACGGCGCGCGGGCGGTGAGCTTCGGCGGAATAGGCGGACTCGAGCTCATGAACGAGGGACGCATGGCGTCCAAGCGCTTCCAGAAGCGCGTCATGGACTCCGCGCTTGCGCTCGTCGCGTTCGTCGCATTTCTTCCGGCTTTCGTCATCATCCCGATCCTCATCAAGCTCACGAGCAGGGGGCCGGTCTTCTATCGCCACAGGCGCCTCGGAAGGGGCGGACGCGAGATCCGCATATGGAAGTTCCGCTCGATGTACGATGACGCCGACGAGCGTCTCAAGGAGCTCCTGGCGAACGACGAGAAAGCCGCGCGTGAATGGAACGAGTCCTTCAAGCTCGCGAGGGATCCGCGCGTCACGCCGTTCGGGCGCTTCCTGCGCAAGACTTCCCTGGACGAGCTTCCGCAGATATTCAACATCTTCGCCGGAGAGATGGCGCTCATCGGACCCCGTCCGATAGTCGAAAAGGAAATCCCGTACTACGGCGACTCCTACGGCGTCTTCTCGTCCGTCCGCCCCGGCATCACCGGACTCTGGCAGGTCTCGGGACGGAGCGACACCGGCTACGTCCGCCGCGTCGCGCTGGATACGTACTACGTCCTCAACTGGTCCCCGTGGATGGACCTCTGGATCCTCGTCCGCACGGTTTACGCAGTCCTTTTCATGCGCGGCGCGTATTGACGCACGGACGCGGAACCTCGGACTCAGCAGCGTCCGGAGAAGCGCAGCAGCGCCTCGAGGGTCGTCGCCGGATGCGGCGGACATCCCGGGATGAAAAGGGCGGGTGTCGCCGGGACGTTTCCGTGCTCGTAGAGTCCGCCGGAGATCGCGCACGCCCCCGCCGCTATCAGGAACTTCGGCTCCGGCGCGGCGGCCCACGTCTTGTCCAGGGCGAGCTGCATGTTCGGCGACACGGGCCCCGTGAGATAGATCGCGTCCGCATGGCGCGGCGAGGCGACGAAGCGGATCCCGAACCTGCCCATGTCCCATGCGAGCGTCCCCAGCACGTTTGCGTCAAGCTCGCACGCGGCGCATCCGCCGGCGGACACCTCGCGCAGCGTGAGCGAGCGGCGCAGCGCCTTCGCGGCCGCGTCCGTCTGCTTCGGCGGCTCGTAGTCGAGGTCGCCCGCGCGGACGATGAGGTCCGTGCGCCTGAACACGCCGAGGCGGTACTCCTTTGTGAAGCGGATCTTGTCGCAGACCTCCGCGCAGCGTCCGCAGAAGATGCAGCGCCCCATGTCCAGCTTCGCGCCCTCGAAGTCGCAGTAGAGCGCGTTCTTGACCGGACATGCGGACTGCGCGCGCTCGAATTCCTCTGGCGAGATGTCGTCGTCGATCTGCGGACGCCCTCGGAAGTCCGGCGGCAGGCTTGGCGCGGCCGGCGGGAACTTCCCCGTCCTGAATCCCTGTTTGAACCTTGCGATGAGAGCCTTTAGCATATGGTCACCTGTCCGTTCCGCAGTATGAGAGGTTGAAGGACTTGTTGCAGATGGGGAAGTTGGATATCTGCTCGCCGCGAAGCGCCCATGCGAGACCCGGCCAGTTGCGCGCCGAGGGGTCTATGATGCGGTAGGCGACCATCTTGCGGGCGTCGTCGAAAAGCGCGGCGTGGACGAGCGGTCCGCGCCATGCCGCGACTGTGGATGCGACGACGGAGAAGGGACCTTCGCCGGACGGCTCCGCCGCCTGCGTGCGCTCCGGCGCCTCGCCTGCGAGCAGCGCCGCGATGCGTCCGTGCGCCTCCTCTATCTCCATGCGGCGCACCTGCGCGCGCGACAGGACGTCGCCGTTCAGCTCGACGCTCGCGCGGCGCGCTACGCCGACGAGCCCGATCCGCTCCGCCACGTCCCTCGGAACCGTTCCCGTGTGCTCCAGGCGCTCAAGGACGGTCGGCTCCTCGAACATCAGTCCGAGCGCGCCGTCGAGGTCCCTCTTCGCGTCGCGGATACGCCTTGCGAGCTCGTCGCGCTTCGCGGCGTCCAGCGTGACGCGCGCGCCGCCGGGGATCACGGCGTTGCGTCCGAACCTGTTTCCGCAGAGGAGCGCCGTCATGTTGAGGTACTCGCCGCGGATGCGTCCGCAGAACGACGCCGTCGGCAGGAACGCCACGTCGCCCGCGAGCGCGCCGAGGTCGCCGACGTGGTTGGCGACGCGCTCGAGCTCCAGGAGGAGCGAGCGGACCGCCAAGGCGGCCGCGCCGGGCGCGGAGCCGTTGCGCCGCTCGAGTATCTCCGAGATGCAGGTCGCGGCCGCGACGGACGTGTCGCCGGCGCAGGTCTCTGCGAGCGCGACCTGGCGCGCGACGTTGCCGTCCGCCGCCACGATGCGCTCCTCGACGCCGCGCCTCTGGTATCCGAGGAAGATCTGGAGGTTGTAAACGTCCTCGCCCATGCACTGGAAGCGGAAGTGTCCCGGCTCGATCACGCCGGCATGGACGGGTCCGACCGCCACCTCGTGCGCGGCGTCGCCCTTGAGCGGCGCGACGGACGCGGGGTCGGCGTAGTGGCGGAATGTCCGCTCCATGTATTCGCGCGCGGCGTCCGCGCCGGGGAAAAGCCTTGTCTCGGTCACAGCGCGCCTCCTTTCGCGATCATGGACTTTACGATCGCCGCCGTGGCGAACGCGCCGCCGCCGACGAGCGCGCCAAGGAGCATGGACGGGACGGCGGCGAGCCTGCGCGGAAGCGGAAGGGGCCTCGCGGCGGGACGTCCCATGGACATCGTGAGCGCGGCGCGGGTCATGGCGGCGAAGACGATGAAGAGGAGTACGAGCAGGGTCGCGGCGATCCAGGGGGCGGACGAGAAGACGAGCCCCAGCTCGGTGAGGAAGAGCGGCGACGGCGGCATTCCGCAGATGAGCACCACGAGGACCGTCCACAGCGCGGCCTCGCGGCGCATCGTGGTGCCGAGCCCCTGCACGGCGGCGATCGCGCGCGTCCCGAAGGCGAGCAGGAGGTTGCCGGCCGTGTGGAAGAGCGCGGTCTTGGCGAGGGAGTGCGAGACGATGTGCGCCAGGAGCGCGGTCTCGAGGAGCGCCTGGTGATCCCTGAAGATTCCGCTGCAGGCGAAGATGAGCGCGATGATGCCCATGTGCTCGACGGACGAGTAGGCGAGGAGGCGCTTGTAGTCCGTCTGCCTCACCATGAACGCCGCGGCGACGGCGACGGAGAGGAGTCCGAGCGCGGCGGTCGCCCAGTCGCAGAACGCGGCGGCGTCCGGCGGGATGGCGGCGCGGACGCGCACGATCGCGAAGAAGGAGCAGTTGAGGAGCGCGCCGGAGAGGAGCGCGGAGACGGGCGCCGGGGCCTCGGAGTGGGCGTCCGGCAGCCACGTGTGGAAGGGCGCGAGGCCCATCTTTGTGCCGTATCCCGCCAGGACGAACGCGAAGCCTGCCTTGTGCCAGGTCGCGTTGCCGGTCGTGGTCGCGTGCATGACGAGCATGGTGCCGAAGAGGGCGAGTCCGATGCCGATGGAGCAGATGAGGAGGTACTTCCACATCGCCTCAAGCGACTCGCGCGAGCGGCGGTAGGCGATGAGCGGCGCGGAGACGAGCGTGGTCAGCTCCACGGCGACCCACATGAGGGTGAGGGAGGGTGCGAGGATCGCGAAGAGCATCGCCCCGAAGAAGGCGAACATGCAGGCGTAGAAGCGCCAGTGGCGCATGTGGTCGCCGGGCTCGCGCTCGTCCGCGACGGGAAGGTACATGATGCTCTGCGCGAGGTTCGCCGCGAAGAGGGCGGACGTCAGGACGAGCAGGGTCCGCTGGAGGATGTCCGTGCTTGCCAGGACGTTCATCGGGACACCGCCTTTCCGCGCGAGTGCATGAGGTGGGTGTCGCCGAGGCGGTTGAGGCGGTCCGTGTCGATGGACGAGAAGGTGCGGCTGATCTGGTGGATGGCGATTCCGAGGACGAACACGAGGACGAAGACGTCGAGGAGGATTCCGAGCTCGACGACGAGTCCGTACTCAAGCAGTATCCCGGACCCGAACACGGCGATTCCGTTCTCGAAGGCGAGGAATCCGAGGACCTGGGTGATCGCCTTGCGGCGCGAGCAGATGATGAAGAGGCCCGTTCCCATGGTGGCGAAGGCGACGGGGATGGCGAGTTCGCTTGCTACGGCCTCCTGGATGTGCATCGCCTTGCCGATCGCGAAGCTGGCCGTCGCGATGAGGAACGCGATCAGCTGGGACGCGCGGAAGCCCACCATAGGCTCCAGCTCGAAGGCGGTATTCGCCTTTTTTGCGGCGAATTCGAGCAGATACGGCAGGGCGACGCCCTTGACGGCGGCGTTAACGGCGGCGACGGCCCAGACGCGCACGCCGGGCGCGCCGTCCGCCCAGTTCCAGAGGAGGAGCGGGAGGAGTCCCACCATCCATCCCTGCGCCGCGACGAGGCGGATCGCCTGCCTGAGGCGGCCTGTCCCGGCAAGGGCTATGTCGGTCAGCAGGAAGACCGCGAGCAGAATCTCGGATGCGGAAGTCATTTGAAGGGTCCGTTGTTCTTGAAAGGCTGTTTCACAGGCGCATATTATACCATATTCCGGCGTCCCGATGCGCCGAGATGCCTTGTACGAACGATTTGCGGGAGTTGCGGCATGGAGGCGAATAATCTGGTATAATAGTGTCAACCATGAAAATCGTCGTAAAAGTCGGTACGCATGCAATAGCGAAGAAAACCGGACGCCCCGACTACAGGGCGCTAACGCGTCTCGTCGCCCAGCTGAGCGAGCTCAGGAAGTCGGGCTGCGAGGTCGTCTTCGTCTCCTCCGGCGCGGTCGCCGCCGGCGTGGAGGCGCTCGGGCTCTCCGCGCGCCCATCGGACGTCAACGAGGTGCAGATGTGCGCCGCCGTCGGGCAGGCCCGCTTCATCTACGAGTACGAGAAGCTCTTCGCGGCGCACGGCGTCAAGATCGGCCAGATACTCCTCACGCACTACGACTTCGAGGAGCGCCGCCGCGCGCAGAACGTAAAGAAGGCTCTCGACCGCCTCGTGCAGTCCGGCATCGTCCCGATAGTCAACGAGAACGACGTGGTCGCTGACGAGGAGCTGAAGGGCCGCACCTTCGGCGACAACGACTGGCTCAGCTTCCTCATCGCGAAGCTCGTCAAGGCGGACGCGCTCATCCTCCTCACTACGGTGGACGGTCTCCTCGACGCGAAGGGCCGCCGCATCCCCGAGGTCGCATCTTTCCGCAGCGTGGCGAAGCTCGTGCGCGCCGGCGAGAAGGGCAGGCTCTCGAAGGGCGGCATGGACTCCAAGCTCAAGGCCGTCAAGGCGGCCGTCGCGAGCGGCATCGACGTGTACATAGCGAACGGACGCAAGAGCGTCCTCGGACCCCTCCTCGCCGGACGCAGCGCAGGAACGTTCTTCCCCGGCAGCGCCCTCTGACGTGACGGTCTCGCTGATAGCGCTCGCGGCACTCTTCCTCCTCTCGGCGTCCTTCTCCGGGTCCGAGACGATCCTCTTCTCTCTCACCGGCGTCCAGCGCTCGCGCATCCGCTCGCGCTCGCGCCGCGCGGACGAGGCGATCGCGCGCTGCGTGGAGGACTCCGCCATGCTGCTCTCCACGCTGCTTGTCGGCAACACCCTGGTCAACTTCGCGATAGCGACGATCGGCTACGGACTCTTCGACGCCGCATTCCCGCGGTGGGGCGCGTTCGCCGCGGTCCCCGCGATGACCGTGTTCCTGCTCATCTTCGGCGAGATCACCCCGAAGCGCCTCGCCATGAAGTACGCCGAGCGCCTCGCCCCGGCGTGCGCGCGCTTCCTCCTCTTCTGGCGCGCCGCCCTCAAGCCGATCAACTTCGCCTTCCGCTTCTCCGCGCGCGCGTTCTCCGGCGCGGTCGAGCGCGAGCGCCGCGCGCTGTCGGACGCCGAGCTCGTGTCCGTCCTCGAGGTCGCGGCCGAGCGCGGCGACTTCGCGGCGGACGACACGGAGATGATCGCCGGCGTCTTGCGCCTCTCCGAGCTGCACGCAAACGACGAGATGACGCCGCGCGTCGATATCGAGGGCTACGACTCAGACTACCCGGACGACGTGCGCGCCGCGCGGCTCCGCGCCGCGAAGCACCGCTACCTGCCCGTCTTCCGCCGCACGCCGGACGCCATAGAGGGCATCATCGACGCCAGGACCGGGAAGATTTCGGACGCGCTGTTCGTCCCGGAGCAGGTTACGCTAGACGACCTCCTCGTCACCTTCAGGAAGTCCGGCAAGCCCATGGCCGTCGTCCTCGACGAATACGGCGGAACGGCCGGCATCATCACGCTCAACGACGTAATGGAGCTCATCCTCGGACCAGGCGTGTTCGGCGGCGGGGCGGACGAAGAGCCGAAGATCGTGCAGAAGTCGCGCCGCACGTGGATCATCGACGGCGACGTGTCGCTCGACGAGGTGAACCGCGAGCTGGACATAGAGCTGGAGGCGGAGGACGCCGACCGCCTCGCGGGCTGGGTGGCGTTCCAGGCCGAGCGCATTCCGCACGTCGGGCAGGAGATAGAGGCGCAGGGCTGCCGCGCGACGGTCCTCAAGCGCCGCAAGCGCCGCGTCACGCTGGTGAAGCTGGAGGTGCTGAAGTACCCCGAGGCGGACACGGACGCGGAGATCATCGCCGAGACGGACGAGCAGGTCGAGAAGACCGAGGAGGAGAACGAATGATCGTCTCCGCGCTACTCTTCCTCGCGATGCTCGCGTCGCTCGCCCTCGCCGCCTTCTGCGCGGGGACCGAGACCGGCTTCTTCTCCGTCAACAAGGGACGAGTCGTCCACCTCTCGCGCGAAGGCGGCTCGTCCGCGAAGATACTGCAGTCCGCGCTCCAGAACATGTCCACGACGCTCACCTCGCTCCTCGTCGGCAACAACCTCGCCGCCGTCGCGTTCTCGTCCGCCTCCGCCGCGCTCGCCGCGCGCGCGTTCCCGGACTCCGCCGCCGGGCGCACGGGATGGTCCGTCTGCGCGGCGTTTGCCGTCCTCTACCTGAGCGAGTTCGTCCCCAAGCTGTTCTTCGCCTCGCGTCCGCTGAGCCGCCTCGTCAAGGTCGCGCCAGCGTTCCGCGTGTTCTCCGCCGCGCTCTCGCCGCTCACGCGCGTCGCGGTCTGGTTCACGGGGCTCTTCGTCCCCAAGGGCGAGGCCAAGTACAAGGTGACGATGAACGACCTCGTCCGCATCCTGCAGGACCGCAAGGACGGCGTGAGGCTCACCGATTTCGAGTCCGCCCTCATCTCGCGCATCATCGTCATGCGCCGCAAGGGCGAGTTCATCACGGTCGAGGGACTCCTCCGCGCCCTTGACGACGAGGACTGACAAATCCCCCGCCGCACCCTCGCTGATTTCACGCTGATTTCGCGCTGAGAAAAATCAGCGCATTATCAGCGCCAAATCAGCACCTCCTTTCTCCGCTTTTGCGATAATGGACGCGTTCCCTGGAGGTCAGGGAGAAAGGACATTGTCGAAGATGCTTGCGAAATGCTACAGCGGAGCGCTGAACGGGGTCGATTCCTCGGCGGTCGAGATAGAGGTCTATGCGGCGAAGCTTTCGAGCTCGTTCGCGATAGTGGGGCTTCCCGACACCGCCGTGAAGGAGGCGAAGGACCGCGTATCGACGGCTCTCAAGAACTCGGGCTTCAGCTCGAAGGAGGAGTACGCCGTAACGGTGAACCTCGCGCCGGCGGACGTGAAGAAGGAGGGTCCGATATACGACCTGCCGATAGCGGCCGGGCTTCTCAAGGCGACGCAGCGGCTGCGCTGCGAGGACCTCGACGACTACGCGCTCGTCGGCGAGCTCTCCCTCTCCGGCGAGGTGCGGCGCGTGCGCGGGATACTTCCCATCGTCATGGAGATGAAGAGGATCGGCCGCCGCGCGGTGCTCGTCCCCGAGGCGAACGCGGAGGAGGCGAGCGTCGTGGCGGGGATAGACGTGATCCCGGTCGCGACGCTCAGGGAGGCGGCGGACTTCCTGGCGGGGAAGCGCGCGATAGAGCCGGTCTTCAACGACATCGCGAGCCTAGTGGAGGCGGACGGGGACTCCGGCGACGACTTCGGCGACGTGAAGGGCCAGCAGCTCGTGAAGCGGGCGGTGGAGGTCGCCGTCGCGGGCGGACACAACATCCTCATGATCGGATCGCCCGGCTCGGGCAAGACGATGATCGCGCGGCGCATCCCGTCGATCCTGCCGCCGATGTCCGCCGAGGAGGCGCTGGAGGTGTCGAAGATACATTCCGTCGCGGGGCGCGAGAAGTGCGCCGGGACGTTCGTCACGCGGCGTCCGTTCCGCGCGCCGCACCACACGGTGAGCTCCATCGGACTCCTCGGCGGCGGCACTCACCCGGCGCCGGGCGAGGTCTCGCTCGCGCACCGGGGCGTCCTCTTCCTGGACGAGTTCGCCGAGTTCCCGCGCCAGGCGCTCGAGGTGCTGAGGCAGCCGCTGGAGGACGGGCACGTCGGCGTTTCGCGCGCTGCGGCCGCGTTCGACTACCCGTCGCGCTTCATGCTCGTCGCGGCGATGAACCCGTGTCCGTGCGGATACTTCGGCGACCAGGTCCACGAATGCCGCTGCACGCAGTCGCAGATACTCAAGTACCAGCAGCGGGTGTCGGGTCCGCTCCTCGACCGCATCGACATCCAGATGGGCGTCAGCGGGGTTCCGGCGCGCGACCTGGACGCTCTGGAGCCGGGCGAGCCGAGCGCCGCCATCCGCGCGAGGGTCGTCGCGGCGAGGGAGGTTCAGCGCGAGCGGTACCGCGGACTTAAGGGCGTCGTCACGAACGCGGACGCCAGGAGCCGCGACCTGAAGGACATATGCAGGCTGACGGACGCCGCGGCGGACGAGGTGCGGCGCACGATGGAGAGCCTGGGTCTTTCGGCGCGCGCCTACGACAGGCTGCTGCGGGTCTCGCGGACCATCGCGGACCTGGCTGGGAAGCGGGAGGTCGATCAGGAATGCATCATGGAGGCGGCGTCGTACCGCCAGCTCGACCAGACGGGCGGACAGTTCATGCTGTAGCACGGGGATTTCGCCGCCGCGGACGCGGCGGCGCCACAAGAACAAGGACAAAACAAAACACAAGGAAAGGAAAAACGAAGATGAACGAACAGGGAAGCATGGCGGCGAAGGCGTCCGAGCCCGGACGCTACCGTCCGAAGCTCAGGCTCTACCACGCCAACGGAAAGGGGACCGGCGGCGCGATACAGATGGAGCTGCATCCGGCGCACGACGAGTTCGACGGATGCATCATGATGCAGGTCGCGGGCCAGATGACGGTCGGGGACCTGCGGGGTCCGAATCCGACGTATCCGCGCTTCGACTGGGACGGCTCTGTGTGCGTGAAGCTGGACTTCAACGACCTCACGAAGATGCTCCAGGTGTTCCGCGGAGAGACCGAGAGCCTTGAGGACGGAAAGGGGCTCTACCACCGCTCGGTGCGCGCATCGACGCGGATAGTCCTCAGGCACATGATCGATCCGCGCCCCGGCTACCTCCTCGAGGTTTACAGGAGCGGCGCCGGGCAGGATCCCGCCGAGGAGAAGAGCGCCCGCGTGTTCCTTCCGCCGAACGAGGCGCTGGGCGTGTCGCTCGCGATCGAGGACTCCATGGGCGTCGTGTGCTTCGGCATCCCGATGCTCGTCCCGCACGACACGTCCGCGTACCGCGCGGCCGTTAGGGAGGCGCGCAATGCCGCAGCGGCCTGAAGCCGCGAACGCCGGCGTCGAGCACGGACGCTGGGGCGAGGACGTGGCCGTCGAGCATCTGCGCTCGCTCGGCTACGTCATCGTGGAGCGCAATTCCCGTCCGTGCCGCTGGGACCGCCGGCTGGAGATCGACGTCGTCGCCTACGACAGGAAGACGGACACGATGGTCTTCGTCGAGGTCAAGCAGCACAAGGCGCACTCGGACCGCGAACGCCGACTGCGTAGCATCGACCGCCGCAAGCTGGACCTGCTGCGCAAGGCGTGCCGCGCCTGGACGGGGCGGAACCGCTGGCGCGGGGCGCGGAGGTTCGACGTCGTCGAGGTCTTCGGCGAGCCCGGCGGACGCGCCGAGATAGACCACGTCGAGAGGGTCCGCCTCTTCGAGCGCCCGGACAGGTACGTCAACTGGGCGGAATGAACAAGAAAACCGGCACACAAAGGAAAGGAATCCGAAAATGGCAAACGAAACGCTGAAGAAGATGAGCTCCGCGCTCGAGGACGTCATGAAGGCGATCCGCAAGGAGTTCGGGGAGATGTCCATCCTCCGCCTCGGAGAGGATTCGCGGAAGGACGTCGAGGTCGTATCGACCGGCGCGCTGTCGCTGGACCTCGCGCTCGGGGTGGGCGGACTCCCGAAGGGGCGCATAGTCGAGCTGTACGGACACGAGTCGTCCGGCAAGACGACGCTCGCGCTCCACGTCGTCGCGAACGTCCAGCGGGCGGGCGGAACCGCCGCGTTCATCGATGCGGAGCACGCGCTGGACCCCGGCTACGCGCGCAAGATAGGCGTCGATCTCGACAACCTGATCGTCTCGCAGCCGTCCAGCGGCGAGGAGGCGCTCACCATATGCGAGGAGCTAGTGAAGTCCGGCGCGCTGGACGTGGTCGTCGTCGATTCCGTCGCCGCGCTCACCCCGCAGGCGGAGATAGACGGCGCGATGGGAGACAGCCACGTCGGACTCCAGGCGCGCCTCATGTCCCAGGCCATGCGCAAGCTGACCGCGGCGATCGCGCAGTCCGGCTCGCTTTGCATCTTCACGAACCAGGTGCGCGAGAAGATCGGCGTCATGTTCGGGAACCCCGAGACGACGCCCGGCGGGAAGGCGCTCAAGTTCTACGCCTCGTGCCGCCTGCAGGTTCAGCGCATCGGCGCGATAAAGAGCGCGTCCGGCGAGATCGTCGGAAACCGCACTCGCGTGAAGGTCGTGAAGAACAAGGTCGCCGCGCCTTTCACCGAGGCCGAGTTCGACATCCTCTACGCCTGCGGAATATCGTGGGAGGGGTCCGTCCTGGACGCGGCGCTCGCGCGCGGAATAGTCGAGAAGCGCGGCAGCTGGCTCAGCTTCGGGTCGGAGCAGCTGGCTCAGGGGACGCTCGGCGCGATAGAGTTCCTGAAGTCCAACCCCGAGGTGGCGGAGAGGATCGCCGCGCTCGTGCGGGAGACTCCCGTCGATCCGGCGCGCGCGAAGCAGCAGCGGAAGGCGGCGTAGGATGGGCGCGCGGTTCGGATGCTATTGGCGCGGACGCGAGGCGCTGACCGAGCGGCACGTGCAGGCGATCTGGTACGACCGCGACCTGAGGCCGGACCGGCTCGTCACGCGCTGCGGGGAGCCGCTCCGCGTCGTCCATCCCGGCGAATGGAACCTCGGGCCCGGCCCCGACTTCAGGAACGCCGTCCTGGAGCTGGGGCCGGACGCCCGCCGCGTCGTCGGCGACGTCGAGATGCACCTGTGGCCGTCCGACTGGGACGCACACTCGCACGGCTCGGACCCCGCATACTCCCGCGTCGTCCTGCACGTCACGTGGGGGTGCGGACCCGACCCCGCGACGCTTCCGCCGGGCGCTAAGACGCTGTGGCTGGGACGCTTCATGACCGAACGCGTCGGCTTCATGCCGGAGCACGTGGATCTCACGGCGTACCCGTTCGCGAAGCTGCCGGCAGACGACAGGCCTTGCCACGACAGGCTCAAGGGCGACCCGGACCTGGCGCGCGAGGTGCTGTCCGGCGCCGGCGCGCACAGGCTGGAGATGAAGGCGCGACGCCTCGCGTCGATACTTGCGGCGCGTCCGCTCGAACGGATGCAGGTCTTCTACGAGGAGGTCATGAACGCGCTTGGCTACAGGCTCAACTCGCGTCCGTTCCGCCAGGTGGCCGAGGCGGTCCCATACGACAGGATCGTCGCCGAGCCGGAGAACGCGGCGGCGGCGATGCTAGCGGCGGCCGGGTTCGTTGAGTGGCGGCGCGGCGGGAACCGTCCGTCCAACGCGCCAGAGGCGCGGCTCGCCGCCGCCGCGGCGCTCTTCGCGGAGCGGGGGCTCGGGAGGCTCGCCGGGGCGGACGCCTTCTCGCCGGGCGACACGAGGGCGATGGTGAAGTACATGTCGTCCGGCGGACTCATGGGGCGCGGACGTGCTGGCGCGGTCGTCGCCAACGTGGTCGTCCCGTTTGCCATGGCGCGCGGCGTCCTGCGCGACGCGCCGTTGTGGCTCCCGCCGGAGGACCTCTCGGAGCCCGTGCGCCTCACGGCGTCGCGGATGTTCGGGCGGGACCACAACCCGGCCGCACTATATTCAGGGAACGACCTCCTCGTGCAGGGGCTGATCCAGATACACCGCGACTTCTGCCTTCAGGTCCATCCCGACTGCGAAGGCTGCGCGCTGTCCGCAAATCTGAGGCATGGGGCGGCGAAAAATGGTATAATAGCCATGTTATGACACTAGATACACTTACCGCAGTTTCCCCGATAGACGGACGCTACGCCTCCAAGTGCGGCGAGCTACAGGACGTGTTCTCCGAGTACGGCCTAATAAAGCGCCGCGTGCTGGTCGAATGCACGTGGCTGGAGGCCCTCTGCGACGCGAAGGAGATCCCCGAGTGCAAGGCGCTTTCGGCGTCCGAGCGCAAGGCCCTGCGCGCGATCGCGTCCGGCGTCACGCTCGACGACGCGCGCCGCGTGAAGGAGATCGAGAGGACGACGAACCACGACGTCAAGGCGATAGAGTACTTCCTCAAGGAGAAGGTGAAGGGCACTTCGCTCGAGTCGCGCTCCGAGTTCATCCACTTCGCCTGCACGAGCGAGGACATCAACAACATGTCGCACGCGCTCATGCTCCGCGACGGCAAGGCGGTCCTGCGCGCGGCGATGGACGAGCTGACGGACAATGCGTCCGCCATGGCGAAGGAGTGGGCGAAGGTCCCGATGCTCGCGCACACGCACGGCCAGCCCGCCTCCCCGACCACGGTCGGAAAGGAGCTGGCGGTCGTAACGGCGCGCCTCAGGCGCCAGGCCGGGGAGATCGACCGCCTCGTGATGCCCGCGAAGATGAACGGCGCGGTCGGCAACTTCAACGCGCACCTCTCGGCGTATCCGAAGCTCGACTGGGAGAAGCTTTCCCGCAAGGTCATCGAGTCCCTGGGGCTCAGGCAGAACCGCCTGACGACGCAGATCGAGAGCCACGACGGGATCGCGGAGCTCTTCGACGCGATCTGCCGCTGGAACTCCGTCCTTCTCGACTTCGACCGCGACGTATGGATGTACGTCTCGATGGGCTACTTCAAGCAGCGCACCGTGAAGGGCGAGATCGGCTCCTCGACGATGCCGCACAAGGTCAACCCCATCGACTTCGAGAACTCCGAGGGCAACCTCGGCCTCGCAAACGCCGTCATGGGCTTCATGGCGAGGAAGCTTCCCGTCTCGCGCATGCAGCGCGACCTGACGGACTCCACGACCCTCCGCAACATGGGCGTCGGCTTCGGCTATACGCTCATCGCGATCCGCGCGACGCTGAAGGGCCTCGGAAAGCTCGAGCTGAACGAGGAGCGCCTCGCGGCGGACCTCGACTCCAACTGGGAGGTCCTCGCCGAGCCGATCCAGACCGTCATGCGCAAGGTTGGCATGGACCGTCCGTACGAGCGCCTCAAGGAGCTCACGCGCGGACGCCGCGTTACGGTCGCGATCATGCGCGACTTCGTCGCGGCGCTTCCGCTGCCGGACGAGGACAAGGCGCGCCTCATGAAGCTCACCCCCGCTACGTACACCGGCATCGCGGCAAGGCTCGCGAAGCTCGGCTGAGGAAGGACGGCATGGCTGATGGCGGCGATGGGCTCCTGAAGGTCGGCGGGAAGTTCGGCGACTACGACGTCATAAAGCTGCTCGGCAGGGGCGGCATGGGAGAGGTTTACCTCCTCCGCTCGCCGGCTGACGGCGAGTTCTACGCCGCCAAGATAATGTTCCCGCCGAAGGGCGGCAACGCCCACGAGATGCGCAGGCGCTTCGCCAACGAGGCGACCATCGCCATGAAGGTCCTCCACAAGAACCTCATACGCGTCTATGACGTCGGCGAGGACCCCGAAACGCACCTCTGCTACATCCTGATGGAGTATCTGGGCGGCGGAAGCCTCGCCGACAGGATCAGGAAGTCCGGGAGCCTGCCCGTGCGCGACGCCGTCGGCATAACGATGGAGGTCGCGCTCGCGCTGGAGGCGTCCCACCGCGCCGGGATCATCCACCGCGACATAAAGCCGGACAACATACTCTTCTCGGACGACGGCACGCCGAAGCTCGTCGATCTCGGAATCGCCAAGCTCGACGACGGAAGCAGCACGACGATGACCATGACCGGCGTCATTATCGGCACGCCCGCGTACATGGCCCCCGAGCAGATGATGGACTCGCACAACGTCGATGCGCGCGCCGACGTGTATTCCCTCGGCGTCGTCCTGTACGAGATGCTCTCCGGCACGCGCCCCAACTCCGGCTCTACCGCAATGGAGCTTCTCGCCAAGGCCGTCCGCGGCGAGGAGCTGCCCGACGTCCGCACGCTGCGCCCCGAGGTGTCCGCCACGCTCGGCTACGTCCTCTCCCGCATGACGGCCGTCAAGGCCGAGAACCGCATCGCGAGCGCGATCGAGGCAGCGAAGATGCTGCGCGACGCCTTCACCGGCGAGCTGCGTCCGCCGCTCGCCAGCAAGCGTCCGCACCTCATCAAGACCACGAAGAGCATCCTCCCGGCCATCGGCATCGCCGCAGCGTCCGTCGCGTTCGCCGCGCTCCTGTTCTTCGCCATACGCGGCATGCGCCAGACGGCGGCGGCCCCGCAGTTCGTGACGAACGTCGTAAGCCGCGTCGTTTACACTAACGCCGTGGCGGACGCCAGGGCCGAGGCGGCGGAAGAGGTCCGCAAGGACGACGCCCCCGTGGACGGCACGGACGCCGTGGTGTCCGGCCCGGATGCGGACGGACTGTATTCCGCGCATGTGGGCCGCTACAAGTGGTTCTTCAAGAAGAACGGCGGCAGGGCGACCCTCGAGAAGCACAAGAACGGCGACAGCAATCTGCCCTGCATTGAGCCGTGGCCTGTCGGCAGGCTGGTCATACCGGCCAACATAGGGGGCTGTTGCGTCGCCGGCATCGGCGACGAAGCGTTCGCGTACTGCGGCGACATGACGGAGGCGGTCCTGCCGGACGGATTGGAGACGGTCGGAAGGTCGGCGTTCCTTTGGAGCGGACTCACGACCCTGTCGCTGCCACCCTCGCTGAGGGAGGTCGGAGCGTTCGCCTTCGCGGCGAGACCCCTCGAGACGCTCGACATAGGAAGCTGCTGCAACCTTGGCCAGCTGTGCTTCAGCGGATGTGGCAATCTGCGCAAGGTCGCCGTCGCAAGGGACAATCCGAGTTTCATTGTGGACGGATTGTCCATCTATTCTCGAGACGGGAAGGAACTTGTCAAGTATCTCGA
This sequence comes from Kiritimatiellia bacterium, assembly GCA_017650345.1. Lineage (GTDB taxonomy): Bacteria > Verrucomicrobiota > Kiritimatiellia > RFP12 > UBA1067 > UBA1067. Next base: position 26,600 of record JAGCFB010000045.1, read on the forward strand.
CTACAAATCGCCGACCTTCAGGCTTCGGCGCGGAGTCGAGAGGCTGCTCACGTATTCAATCGCGGATGTGAAGCTGGACAAGGAGGAGACGGTGACGGTCCCCGAGGGAGTGACCGACATTCGCGACGTGGCGTTCTGGGGACAGGACAAGGTTCAGACGCTTGTGCTGCCGAAAAGCGTCAAGCGGATCGGCCACTGGATTGCGTACAACTGCCCCCGACTTAAGACGATCAGGTTCCTTGGCGATGCGCCGGAGGCGGCGGTGAAGGCATTGCAGGGCGCCAGTAACGAGCTCGTCGTCGAGGTCATGCGCGGCTCGAAGGGCTGGAACGGACCGGGCTCCACCGATCTGCCGGAGCGATGGCCCGTCAACGCCGGCGACCTTGCATATCCGATCCGCTACGTGGGCGAGACTGAGGCGGAGGCGTCCGCGCGACTCGGAAAGCTGGACGCCGCGCTTCCGATGTCCGACGGAAATGCTACCGTGCTGTTTCCCCGCCTCGACCGCGATTCCAATGCGTGGGCCTATTCCTTCAGCGACGAAAAGGGTTGGACGGAACGCGACTTCGACGATTCCAGGTGGAACCGCGCGCAGGGCGGCTTCGGGAAGCGGGACGTCCAGACGCAGCTCAGGCACGCCCGCATCAATACGGAATGGAAGTCCGGGCGCATCTTCCTGAGGCGGCATTTCAACTGGTCCGGCGGCGACGTCTCGCGCGCTGTCGTGGACCTCTTCCATGACGACGACGTCGTCCTGTACTTGAACGGTACGCGGATCCTGCAAGCCGCCGGGGCCGATTTCGATTGGCTTCCCCGCGAGATTCCCGTCGAGCAGTTCGCGGCTGCGCTGCGGACGGGCGACAACGTGTTCTGCGCCGAAGTCGTGAACAAGTGGCACTGCGCGTATTTCGATTGCGGACTCCTAGTCGAGTGCGGCGGCGAGGTCGAGAGGCCAGGCTCCGTGTCCGACGGCGTGAGGAAGGTCAAGACAGCGGCCGGTACATGGACCGTCAAGGTCGCGAACGGCGCGGCGCAGATCGGAGACGGACAGGGACCGGCGCTCTCGCCGCTTCCGTCCGGGCTCCTGGAGATACCTTCCGTGCTGGACGGACTCAAGATCAAGCGGCTTGCGGCGAGGAGCTTCCGCGACTGCAAGAACCTCAAGAGCGTGAAGATCAAGGAGGGAGTCCGCGCCATCGACTACCAGGCGTTCTGCAACTGCAATGCGCTCGAGTCGCTGGACATCCCCGAGACGTTGGAGTGGATTGGAGGAGAGGCGTTGTCCTCTACCGCGCTGAAGAGCCTCGACATAAAGAACGTGCGCGTGATCGACGGCGGCGTGTTCCGCGACTGCAAAAGGCTGAACGAGATGAAGGCGAATCCCGGGAACCTCACGTATTTCTTGAAGGACGGCGTTCTTTACGACAGGGTGACGCGACGCCTCGTCTTCGCCCCGCGTTCGCTGACGGAGATCAAGTTCCCGCGCGGAATCGAGGGAATCTACGAATGTGCGTTCCAGCATGGACAGGTAAAGTCGGTGGTCTTTCCTGAGACCGTGAACTATGTCGGACACTCCGCGTTCAACGAATGCACCATGCTCGAGAGCGTCGAGTTCAAGTGCGAGGACGCTCGGATCGACGGCTGGGCGTTCGGGCGTTCGCCGAAGCTGGCGAAGGTCGTCCTCCCGAGCCGGCTGACGAAGCTGGACGACTGGTCGATATTCGAGGACGACGGACAGCTGGAGTCCGTCGAGCTTCCCGACACGGTGGAGGTGCTTGGCGATTCCGTGTTCAAGAAATGCCGCAAGCTCAGGAAGGTGACTCTGGGGAAGTCGCTGAAGACCATACGCCACCGCGCTTTCAATGGATGCAGCCGTTTGGAGTCCGTGACGCTCCCGCCCACTGTGGAGGAGCTTGGCGACGGCGTGTTCTCGTACTGTCCGGCGCTGAAGACCGTGCGGTTCAAGGGGAACTGCCCGAAGACCGGAAACGACCTCTACAAGGAGTCGCATCCGTTCCTCAACACGGTCGTGGACAAGGAGGCGCAGGGCTGGGCGAAGGTGGTCAACCAGCGCGGACGCTGGCCTCTCGACGCCGGCGGCGACTCGCGGACCGTCAGGTATGCGACCAAGTCCGAACTTGCGGCGGAGGACAAGGCGGAAAGCGCCAGGCCTAAGACGTCCGCCGTGACGCGCGAAGTCCCGGTCGGCAGCGTTCCGATCGAGTTTCGCGTCGATGTCGAGAAGCTGCGGAAGCGATACAAGGGCCGGAACGGCGGCAAGGGGGATGGAAGAATCGTGTTTGGACGGCTCAATGTCGAGGACGGCACGGCGGAGGACGTGGCGACCTGGGCATGGCTCAACAAGGACGGAACCTTCACCGCTGCTGCGATAATGGCGGCGCGGAACGGGATCGTGTTCATGAAGAACGGATACGAGCCGCTGACGGTCCAGGTCGCGGAGGCCAGGCAGCAGTGGCGCGACGACGTCGCCGTCGATCTAGGCACGGTGACGCTCAGGAAGCTTGCGGACGACAGGACGGCCGCTTTTTCGGTGACGCCGGTGCTTCCGGACGGAGTTGACGGCGGACGGCTGACGCTGACGCTTGAGAACAGGAATCCGTGCGGAAACGACTGGGGGACCGTCGGACGCGAACACCCCAACTGCGTGGTCAAGCGCGTCGATTTCAGGCGCGGCGAGAAGGTCACGGTTCCGGGGTGCGCGCCTGCGTCGCACGCCTTCACCATCGAGGCCCAGGGCTGCCCGGTGTATTCCGGCAAGATCAATCTGTCGTCCGGCGGGAACGACGCAGGCGAACGCAGGCTGTTCCGCACTAAGACGGCGGTGTTCGCCATCCGTCCGTGCGACGAGCGCGGCGGGCAGTGGGTGCGCAGGAGCGTCGCGATCGACGGGAACAACGCGCTTCTCCTGAAGGAGGGCGGCGACGGATACAACAACAAGTGCCGGTTCTTCTTCAACGCCTACACCGATTCCCCCAAGGACGTCGCCAGCCATTTCGGATGGGGTCCGAACGAGTACAGGGACCTTGGCGAGATGACCGTCGAAGAGCTGGAGCGGCGCGAAAAGGCCGGGGAGTCTCCTGCGGACGGCGCCGTCAAGTGCGGCAGCCGGCTGACGGCGGGCCACATATACCGCTTTGCGGAAAGGTATCATTGGAAGATCGACCTGCTGGTCGCCTTCGAGTCGTACGGCGACGGCTCCGACGAGCCGGTTCCCGACGGGAACGGAATCTACACCACGCATGTCAACGGCTACGACTGGAAGTACAGGCTGGACGGGGACGGGAACGCGATGCTGTGCGGACCGAACGAAACGACGCCGTGCGTGAGTCCGAAGCCTACGGGCGAGCTGGTCGTCCCCGACGCCATCCACGGACACAAGGTCACTACGATATCGCCGCTTGCGTTCCGCTTCTGCGACAAGATGACCAGGATCGTGCTTCCGGCGCATCTCGAGAACCTGACATGGTTCTGCGCCGGGAACATCTTCAGCAGCTGCCACGCCCTGGCGTCCATCGAGATATCCGACTCCAACGCCCGATGCGCGTCCGAAGGCGGAGCGCTCTACACAAAGGACAAGAAGACGCTCCTCGCATATCCGAAGAGCCGCGACAGGGTGACGCTCGCCAAGGAGACGACGGCCATCGGAAGCGACGCCTTCAGCAGCTGCATGTTCAAGACGGTGGAGCTGCCTGAGGGGATCGAGCGTGTCCAGTCGTGGGCGTTCTGCGTCTGCCCGAATCTCGAGGAGGTCGAATTCCCCAAGAGCCTCAAGAGCGTGGGGTGCACGCTGTTCCACACCTCGCCAAGCCTGCGGAGCGTCGTCTTCCGCGGCGATGCGCCTTCGGTCGAGGAAGGCGGCGGGGAGAGCCTGTTTTCGAGGGCGCCCGGCGGGCTCACGATACAGGCGGAACGCGGATCGAAGGGGTGGAACGGACCGGGGACGGCCGGCCTGCCGGACCGCTGGCCTTTGGGCTCGGTCGGCGGTTCGCGTCCGATAGCTTACAAACAATACGACAAGGTGGATTGAACCATGACGGACGAAATATTCCAGACGGGCGAAAACTTTCGCGGATACGTGATCGAGAAGCTTCTCGGGAAGGGCGGACTCGGCGCCGTGTACCTTGCCCGGCATGAGCTGATGGACCAGCAGTTCGCGATAAAGATTCTATATCCCAACGTCGCCCGCGAGAAGCCCGAGTATGTCAGGCGCTTCGTGCGCGAGGCGAGGATCGCCGCCAAGATAAGCCATCCGAACCTGGTGTCCGTCCACAACGTCGGATACGACAACATCAAGGACGTGTACTTCCTCGTCATGGACTACGTTGACGGGAGCGACCTGCGCACGGCTATCGCCATGGGCGGCGCGATGGACCCCAGGGAGGCGCTGCGCATCGTCTCGTCCGTCGCGAAGGCGCTTGCCGCGGGCGAGCCCTACGGGATCGTCCACCGCGACATAAAGCCGGAGAACATAATGCTCACGCAGGACGGGCACGTCAAGCTGGTCGATCTCGGCGTGGCGAAGGCATCCGGCACCGATTCCCTCAAGACGATGGCCAAGACGGTGTTCGGAACGCCGAACTACATCTCGCCGGAGCAGGCGCAGGACTCCAGCCAGGTGGACTCCCGGGCGGACGTCTATTCGCTCGGCATCGTCCTCTTCGAGATGCTCGCCGGGCGGCGTCCGTACGACTGCAAGAGGGCGTCCGACGTCCTCCAGATGCTCCTCTCGGACGAGAAGATCCCGGACGTGAGGACATTCGCGCCGGACGTCTCGCCGGCGCTGGCGTCGCTCGTCGCGCGGATGTGCGAGAAGGACCTGGACAAGCGCATCGCGTCCGCCTCGAAGGTGCTCGACGAGATAGCCATGCTGGACATCGTCATCGAGGACGAGGATTCGGAGGACGACGGACTCAGGGACGCGGACACGGGCAGGACGTTCACTTACTCCTACTACCTCTCCGGGGAGGCGAAGCCGAACAACGAGCCCTTCGTGACGAAGGACGAGGAGATCATGTCGTTCCTTGCGGACCGCGACGCGAAGAAGCGGATGCGCCGGATACTGAAGACGGCGGCGCTGATCGCGGCCATCGCGCTCGCAATCCTCGCTCTCGCGTTGCTGGTGTTCTGATCCGCGACTCCTCAATGAGCAAGTACAGGGTAGTCATAGCGTACGACGGAACGGCGTTCTCCGGGTGGCAGTTCCAGGAGAACGCGCTCGGAATCCAGCAGGTCGTCGAGGAGGCGCTCGCCTACCTCGAGGGCGGACCGGTCCGCGTTTACGGAAGCTCGCGCACGGACGCGGGCGTGCATGCGGCGGGATTCGTCGCGCACTTCCGCCTCACCAAGCCGATTCCGCCGAAGAACCTCGTGCGCGCGGCGAACTCGCGCCTGCCGGAGTCCGTCCGCATCCTCAAGGCCGCCTACGCGCGCGAGGACTTCGACGCGCGCCTTTCGGCGAAGGGCAAGGAGTACCGCTACCAGCTGTACCAGGCGGACATCATGCCGCCGCATCTCGTGCCGTACTGGACGTTCTGCCACCGTCCGCTCGACCTCGACGCGATGCGGCGCGCGGCGGCTTATTTCGTCGGACGCCACGACTTCGTTTCTTTCGCGGCGAACCCCAACCGCGTGCTGGAGACCACTGTGCGCACGATCTTCTCGTTCGACATCCGCCGCTCCGGCCACCGCTACACGTTCGTCGTCCGCGGAGACGGCTTCCTCTACAAGCAGGTGCGCTCCATGGTGGGCTTCCTCCTGTCCGTCGGAAAGGGCAACGAGCGTCCGGAGGCGGTGAAGGAGCTCCTGGATGCCGCGACGCCGCGCACGGCGCGCGTGGAGACGGCCCCGCCGCGCGGACTCTTCCTGTGGAAGGTGTTCTACCGGGAGCGTGATTTATGCTAGAATATTCGCAAGACCCCAAAAGGAGGACAACAGGATGAAATCGCTGCGAGAGCTTTACAGGATCGGACGCGGACCCAGTTCGAGCCACACGATGGGTCCGTCGTTCGCGGCGCTCGAGTTCCTCGCCCGCACGAAGGGCAAGGGGGCGGTCCGCTACGAGGTTGAGCTCCACGACTCCCTCGCGGCGACCGGTAAGGGGCACTTCACGGACCGCGCAGTCAAGGACGTCCTCGGCGAGCGGCGCACGAAGATAGTGTGGATCCCCGACGTCGGCGACACATTCCATCCTAACGGCATGCGCTTCTCTGCGTTCGACGCGGACGGCGCGAGGGTCGCGGAGTGGACGGTCTATTCCGTCGGCGGCGGCGCCATATGCGAGAAGGGGCGCGAGGTGCAGGCGAAGGAGGTCTATCGCCAGAAGAGCATGACGGAGATCCTCGACGCGGCGACCCGCACCGGCACGCCGCTCTGGCAGATAGTCGATGACGCGGAGGGACCGGACATCTGGGACTACCTGCAGCGCGTCTATTCGACGATGATGACGGCGATCCACCGCGGACTCGCGGCGGACGGCGTGCTGCCGGGCGGACTCAGGATACCCAGGAAGGCGCGCGCGATATACATCAAATCCAAGATGCAGGCCGAGAACATGCGCCGCACGGGGCTCCTCGTCGCCTACGCGCACGCGGTCAGCGAGGAGAACGCCGCGCTCGGCGAGATCGTGACCGCCCCTACTTGCGGATCGTGCGGAGTGCTGCCGTCCGTCCTGCGCTACCTGCGCGAGTCGCTCGGAAGCTCGGAGATCGAGCTCATCCGCGCGCTTGCCGTGGCCGGGCTCGTGGGCAACGTCGTCAAGCGCAACGGCTCCATCTCCGGTGCGGAGGTCGGATGCCAGGGCGAGGTCGGCGTCGCGTGCGCGATGGCGAGCGCGGCGGCTGCGTACCTGATGGGGGGAAGTCCGCGCCAGTGCGAATGCGCGGCGGAGATCGGACTAGAGCACTTCCTCGGGCTCACATGCGACCCGGTGAAGGGGCTGGTGCAGATTCCGTGCATCGAAAGGAACGCCCTCGCCGCGACGCGAGCCGTCGTAGCCGGCGAGATGAGCGTCCTTTCGGACGGCGCGCACGTCGTGTCGTTCGACACGGTCGTGAAGACCATGCTCGAGACGGGGCACGACCTGCCGCGCCTGTACCGCGAGACGTCCGTCGGCGGACTCTCCCGGTTCGTGCGCCGCTGAAGCGCGGCGCGCGCTTGCGCTACGCGAGGGCGGCCTCCGCCTTCGCGTTGTCGTCGAACTTGAAGACGAGCACGGCCTTGTCGCCCTGTCCGAGCGCGTAGGCGTAGGAGTACTCGATATCGACCTCTGCCGCGTCGAGCCTCTCCATGATCTCCGCCATGCCGCCGGGGCGGTCCGGGACGGTGACCATTACGACGTCCGTCTGGATGACGGCGAAGCCGGCCCTGCCGAGCACCTCGCATCCCTTGACGTGGTCGTCAACTATCATGCGGACGATCCCGAAGTCCGCCGAGTCCGCGAGCGACAGCGTCGCGATGTTGACGTTCTCCTTAGCGAGCGCGCGGCAGATCGATGCGAGCTGTCCGGGCTTGTTCTCAAGAAAGATGCTTATCTGCTTGACTGTCATTTTCACTTCCTCCTGTTGTCGATTACGCGCTTGATCTTGCCTTCGCTCCTCGGAAGCGAGCCGGGGGCGACGAGCATGATCTTCGGGGAGAGCCCGACGATCTCCTTGATGGACGCGGCGACGCGCTTGCGGACGGCCTCCATGGCGGACATGGAGTCGGACATGGTCTCGGCGGTGACCTCCACCTTGATCTCGAAGCGGTCCATGGTGTCCGTCGAGGACAGCTCGATCATGTAGTGCGGCGCGACCTCGGGGACCTTCATGAGGGATGCCTCGATCTGGCTCGGGAACACGTTGACGCCGTGGATGATGAGCATGTCGTCCGAACGCGCGTGCACGCGGTCCATGACGCGCATGGTCCTGCCGCAGGGGCACTGCCCGGTCTGGAGGCGGGAGAGGTCGCGCGTGCGGTAGCGGACCATCGGCGTGCCGCGGCGGTCGAGGGTCGTGAAGACGAGTTCGCCCTCCTCGCCGTCGGGCAGGACCTCCAGCGTGTCGGGGTCGATGATCTCGGGGTAGAAGTGGTCCTCCCAGACGTGGAGTCCGTGGCAGTGCGGACAGTTGCCCGCGACGCCGGGTCCGGCGATCTCGGTGAGTCCGTAGATGTCGTGGGCCTGGATGCCGGACATCCCCTCGATGCGCTCGCGTATCTCGTCCGTCCATGGCTCAGCGCCGAAGACGCCGTGCTTGAGCTTCGTGTCGCGGCGGAAATCGACGCCCAGCTTTTCGGCGACGGTGGCGAGGTGGAGGAAGTAGCTCGGCGTGCAGCAGATGACGGTGACGCCGAGGTCCTTCATGAGCATGATCTGCTTCTCGGTGTTGCCGGCGCCGGTGGGAAGGACGGCGCAGCCAAGCCTCTCGGCGCCGTAGTGCGCGCCGAGTCCGCCCGTGAAGAGTCCGTACCCGTAGGAGACCTGCACCACGTCGTCTTTCGTGATCCCGTACATCGCCATGCAGCGCGCGACGCCTTCGGTCCATATCGCCACGTCGTCTGCCGTCTGCGGGATGCAGATGGGCTTTCCGGTCGTGCCGGACGAGCAGTGGAAGCGGTTGATCTCGGACATCGGAGCGGCCGTGAGCCCGAGCGGATACTCGTCGCGGAGGTCCGTCTTCTTCATGAAGGGGAACTTCGCGAGGTCGGCCAGCGTGACGAGGTCGCGCGGCTTGACGCCTTTCTCGTCGCAGCGGCGGCGGAAGAGCGGGACCCTCTCGTATTCGTAGGGGATGAGCTCCTGTAGCTTGGCGAGCTGCATCTTGCGCAGCTCCTCTACGGGCATGAAGTCTGGCTTCGATATCGGGTTCATTTTGTTCGTCTCGGTTCCTTTGGTTTCACGTATTATACCAAAAATCGCCCGTCGGCTGTGCGATCAAGGTGCTGTGGACGGACAACGCTCCAGCGCGGCGGAGACGAGTCCGAGGAAGAGCGGGTGCGGGGCTGTGGGACGCGACTTGAACTCGGGATGGAACTGGCAGGCGATGAAGTATGGGTGTCCCGGAAGCTCCACGATCTCCACAAGCTTGCCGTCGGGCGACGTTCCGCTGACCTTCAGCCCAGCCTCCTCCAGCCGCTTGCGCGCCTCGCTCTCGTAGGCCAGCTCGTAGCGGTGGCGATGGCGCTCCGAGATCTGGTCCGCATCCCCGTACAGCCTTGCCGCGAGGGAATCCGCCTTCAGCAGGCACGGATACGCCCCGAGGCGCATCGTGCCGCCTTTCTGCGTTATGCCGCGCTGCTCCTCCATGAGGTCGATGACGGGGTGGGACGTCTTTTCGTCGAACTCGGTCGAGTTGGCGTCATTCCACCCGAGCACGTCGCGGGCGTATTCGATGACGGTGCACTGCATTCCGAGGCAGATCCCGAGGAACGGGATGCCTTGCTCGCGCGCGTACCTGATCGCCGCGATCTTGCCCTCGACGCCTCGCGAGCCAAACCCGCCGGGCACGAGGATGCCGTCGAACGCGAATGCTTTTGGGTCGTTGGACGATAGACGAGAGACGCCTCTCTCGTCTCGTGCCTCATGCCCATTGGCGTTAACGGCCTCCTCGAACTCCTCCGCCTCTATCGGCACCACCTCGACCTTGCAGTCGTTGGCCATGCCGGCGTGCTGTAGAGCCTCGTGGACCGACTTGTAGGCGTCGCGGATCGCGATGTACTTGCCGACGAGCGCGATGCGGCAGTGCCGCTTCGGCTGCGTCGCCTTGACGACGAGCGTGTCCCAGACCGTATGCTTTATCGGCCAGATGTCGAGGTGGACCTGGCGCAGCACCTGTTCGTCGAGTCCCTGCTCCCGCAGCGCGCGCGGGACGGCATATACGGAGTCCGCGACGTCCTGCTCCTCTATGACGCATTCGCGCTTCACGTTGCAGAACATTGCGAGCTTCTGCATGTGCTCCTCCGGAATCGGCATTTCCGTGCGGCAGACCAGGATGTCCGGGATGATGCCGATGTTGCGGAGCATTCCGACGGAGTGCTGCGACGGCTTCGTCTTGAGCTCGCCGGCCGCCTTGAGGTACGGGACGAGCGTGAGATGGACGAAGCACGTGTTTTCCGCGCCTTCCTCGAAGCGGAACTGGCGCGCGGCCTCAAGGAAGGGTAGGGACTCGATGTCGCCCGACACGCCGCCTATCTCGCAGAGCACGATGTCGCAATCGTGCTCGCCGGCGGCGCGGATTGCGGACTTGATCTCGTCCGTGATGTGCGGGATCACCTGAACCGTTCCGCCCAGGTAGCCGCCGGCGCGCTCGCGCGCGAGGACGGCGGAGTAGATGCGCCCCGAGGTGTAGTTGGACGCCTTGGTGCAGGTGACGCCGGCGAACCGCTCGTAGTGTCCGAGATCGAGGTCCGTCTCCGCTCCGTCGTCCGTCACGAACACCTCGCCGTGCTGGTACGGCGACATCGTCCCCGGATCGACGTTGAGGTACGGGTCGAGCTTCTGCATGAAGACCTTGTATCCCCGCGACTTGAGCAAAAGCGCGAGCGAGGCCGATGTGATTCCCTTGCCGAGCGAGCTAACCACTCCGCCGGTGATGAACACGTATTTGACTTGCTTCTTCATTTTGCGATCATTTCCCTGAATTGGTTGAAAAGGTATGCGCTGTCGTGCGGACCCGGACAGGACTCCGGATGGTACTGGACCGAGAAGGCGGGAAGCGTCCTGTGCCTGACGCCCTCGATGGACCCGTCGTTCAGGTTGACGTGCGTCACCTCGAGGCAGTCCGGGACCGAGTCCGCGACGACCGCGAAGTTGTGGTTCTGGCTCGTTATCTCGACCTTGCCCGTCGCGAGGTTCTTCACGGGATGGTTGCATCCGTGGTGTCCGAACTTCAGGCGCGCCGTCTTCGCGCCGCACGCGAGCGAAAGCAGCTGGTGCCCCAGGCAGATGCCCATCATTGGCGTCCGGCCCAGAAGCTTCTTGATGTTCTCGATCGCGTATGTCACGGCTGCGGGGTCGGCGGGTCCGTTGGACAGGAACACGCCGTCCGGCTTCATGGCGAGCACGTCCTCCGCCGGCGTCTTAGCCGGAACGACCGTCACATTGGCCCACTCCGCGAGCGACCTTAGGATGTTCGTCTTCACGCCGAAGTCGTAGCAGACGATGTTGGGTTTGGCTTTCGCCTCGCCTGTCGTCGCATGCTTCACGTTTTCATTGGCGTGTTGACATGAGACGCTGGACGAGAGACGGGGAGTGAATTCATACGCCTTCTCGCAGGTCACCTTGGCCGCGTAGTCCTGTCCGTCGAGGCCCGCCCATTCGCGTGCCTTGGCTATCGCGTCCTCCTCGTCCACGGACGCGGAGACGCAGAGGCAGGCTCTTCTGTTGCCGTGCTCCCGGATGTGCAGCGTAAGCGCGCGCGTATCGACGCCGTAGATGCCCGGCACGCCGTTCTCCCTCAGGTAGCAGTCGAGGCTCATTTCGCTGCGCCAGTTGCTCGGCGCGGTCAGGTCGCCGATGACGAGTCCCGACAGGAACAGTCCGCGGCTCTCCGTGTCCTCGGCGTTGATTCCGTAGTCGCCGACCTCCGCCGTCGTGAGCGTGACGAACTGCCCCGCGTAGGACGGATCGGTCAGGATCTCCTGGTAGCCGCTCATGCCGGTGTTGAACACGACCTCGCCAAGCGCGTCCTTCCTTGCGCCGAACGCGACGCCGCGGAAGACTGTTCCGTCGTCAAGGGCTAGGAACGCCTTCCTTTCGCGTTCGGCCTTCCATTTCTCAATAAGATCTTCCATTCTTCCTCTCCAGATGGTTCCTAAGCGCGTTCTCCAGGACCTTGTGCCCGCCTGGCGTGGGATAGTCGCCGGTGAAGTACCAGTCGCCGATCGCGGACCCTGGGTTCGCGTCCGAAGCAAGGCATCGTCTCAGGCTTTCGACCGACTGATAGACAACCTTGACCTCCGCCTTCATGTCCGGAGGCGTGAGGAGCCGCGCGATCTCCGCGCAGTGCTGATCGTCGGTGAAGCGCGCGTACAGCGCGGCGAGCGGGTTGTTTGGCCGTGTAGAACGTGCAGAAACATGTAGAGATTCCTCAAGTGCTTCGCGCAGCGTCCGTTCCCCGTTCCCTGTTCCCTGTTCCCCGTTCAGCAGGTTGACGAGCGCGCGGAAGGCGACCAGCTCGCCGAGCGTGGACATGTCGATCCCGTAGCAGTCGGGGTAGCGGATGGGCGGCGCGGACGAGGCGATCACGATGCGCTTCGGTCCGAGCCGGTCGAGCATCGGCAGTATCGCGTTCTTCATCGTGTTGCCGCGCACGATGGAATCGTCAAGGACGACCAGCGTGTCGCGTCCGGGACGGACCAGTCCGTACGTGACGTCATAGACGTGCTTGTAGAACTCGCGCCTTGCCGCGGCGTCCGCGATGAAGGTGCGGAACTTCGCGTCCTTCACGGCGATCTCCCCGAAGCGCACCTTCCCGTGCTCGTCGAACAGGTGCTCGATGAGTCCGTGGAATGCTATGCGCGCCGAGTTTGGGATGTAGCTGAAGAAGATGTCCTCCATCGGCGCGTCCGCCGCCTTGAGTATCTGCGGAACGAGCGCCGCGCCGAGCGCCTTCCGCTCGCGGTGTATGTCCGCGTCGTTGGCGCGCGAGAAGTAGATGCGCTCGAAGGAGCAGGGGCGAATCATCGGACGAGAGACGTTGGACGAGAGACGTGACGGACTGTTACGCCCCTCGGCTCTTGTCTCAAGTCTCACGACCAGGTCGCAAAACTCAACCGTGCCGTCCGGCGAGACGACGAGCGCCTCTCCGGGCGGAAGCTCCTTGACCGCCTCGGGCGGCACGTCGAAGGCCGCCTGTATCGCGGGACGCTCGCTCGCAACGACCACGGCGTTGTCGTCGATGTAGTAGAACCCGGGCCTTATGCCGTGCGGGTCGCGCGTCGCGAACGCCCAGCCGTCGCCCGTCGCGCCGCAGAGCGTCCATGCGCCGTCCGCGCCGGCGAGCGCGGTGGAAATGGAATCCGCCAGCGACTTGCCGCCCGCCAGTTCGTGCGCCACGAGCTCCGTGATCAAATATCCGTCGGCCTTGCTCGTCGGAAACGAGCCGTGGCGGCTGTAGTCGTCGAAGAGCTCGTGGGCGTTCGTCAGGTTGAAGTTTCCGGCGAGGAGGAGCGTGTGCGCAAGCTCGCTCGACTCGTGGACGAAAGGATGGCAGAACGCCACCTCGTTCTTTCCGAAGGTGGCGTAGCGAAGGTGTCCGAGGAAAATCCTCTCGCGCGAGACGCTTCTTCTGCCGATGGCCCCTAGCACGTCCGCGAGCGGAGCCGCCGATGCGGACTTTGCGATCCAGTACGGCGGCTCGCCGGGCGTGGGGTTCTCGGACAGGATCGCCGCGCCCGCGCCGTCCTGTCCGCGGTTGTGCTGCTTCTCGAGAAGAAGCGACAGCTTCGTCCCGCCGTAATCGCCGGTGGCGACGGCGGCCTTTCGCAAGACCACCATCGCCACGGCGCATTCGTGTTTCAGTTCGTCAGACATTTACATCCAGGTTTCGGACTTCACATCTTTCCGTTGTGTTCGTTCTTGCCTTCCTTAGTAGAGGAACAGCATGTCGCGGTACTTCGGGAGCGGCCAGCGCGCGCCGGAGACGCGCTTCTCGAGCCCATCGACGGTCGTGCGCAGCGAGCGCATCGCGCAGATGACCGCGGAGTCGTCGCTGTGTCCGAGCGCCTCCTCTAGCTTGCCGATCTCGGACTTCAGCGCGTCCATGCCGGCGCCGAGCTCGACCAGGCTTTCGCGCAGCGCGGCGGTTCCGGACGACACGCCGACCTTCTCGGCCTTCGCGAACGCCTCCGCCGTCTCGAGGTACTCCGCCTTGACGGCGGGGAAGACCATCTCGCTCGCGATGTCGAACGCGCACGCGCCCTCGATGCGCACCTTCTTCGAGTATTCCTCAAGGAATATCTCGTGGCGGCTCGAAAGCTCGCGCTCGGTCATGACGCCGTAGCGCTCGAAGAGCTCCGCGTTCTCCTTCTTCGTGAGCGCGGCCAGGGCGGACGGCGTGTCGGGCGCGTTGGGGAGTCCGCGCTTCGCCGCCTCCTCCGGCCACTCCGCCTCGTATCCGTTTCCGTTGAACACGACGCGCTTGTGGGCCTTGAGCGAATCCTGGAGTATCTTCTGCAGCGCGTCGTGGAACGCCGCCGTGTGCTCGCCGGGCTTCGCCTTGCCCGCGACGTCCGCCGCCTCCAGCTCGCCTGCGATCCTGTCGATCGCCTCGGCGACGATTGTGTTGAGGACCGTCATCGGACCCGAGCAGCAGACGCTGGAGCCCGGCGCGCGGAACTCGAACTTGTTGCCCGTGAACGCGAAGGGCGAGGTGCGGTTGCGGTCCGTCGCGTCCTTCGGGATCGTCGGGAGCGTGTCCACGCCGATCTGCATGGGCTTCACGGACGCGCGGGAGTGCGCGCCGCCGGACTCCAGGCGGTCCAGCACCTCGGCGAGCTGGTCGCCGACGTATATCGAGATGACGGCAGGCGGCGCCTCGTTCGCGCCGAGGCGGTGGTCGTTCCCGGCGCCCGCGACGGACGCGCGCAGGAGGTCCGCATGCCTGTCCACCGCCTCGATGACCGCCGTGAGCATAGTGAGGAAGAGGGCGTTCTCGTCCGGGTTCGTGCCGGAGTCCAGGAGGTTGCGTCCGCCGTAGGTGACGGACCAGTTGTTGTGCTTGCCGGAGCCGTTGACGCCGGCGTAGGGCTTCTCGTGGAGGAGGCACTTGAGTCCGTGGCGGTCCGCGACGTTCCTCAGCGCGTCCATGACGAGCATGTTGTGGTCGCTCGCGAGGTTCAGCTCCTCGAACTGCGGGGCGAGCTCGAACTGCGCGGGCGCGACCTCGTTGTGGCGCGTCTTGGCGGGGATGCCAAGCCTCCACAGCTCGCGCTCCACGTCGTTCATGAAGGAGAGCACGCGGTCCGGGATCGTCCCGAAGTAGTGGTCCTCGAGCTGCTGTCCCTTGGCGGACGGCGCGCCGAAGAGGGTGCGCCCGGTCAGGATGAGGTCCGGGCGCCTCTTCCAGTACTCCTTGTCGATGAGGAAGTACTCCTGCTCCGCGCCGAGCGTGCAGCCCGTGTGCGCCTCGCCGCGTCCGAACAGCTTCATGAGCCGCTTCAGGGACCTGTCCAGCGCCTGCATGGACCTGAGGAGGGGCGTCTTCTTGTCGAGCGACTCGCCGGTGTATGCGCAGAATGCCGTCGGAATGCACAGCGTCGCGCCGTTGGAGTGGCGCTTGATGAAGGCCGGCGAGGTGGGGTCCCACGCCGTGTATCCGCGCGCCTCGAAGGTGGATCGGATTCCGCCGGACGGGAAGGAGGAGGCGTCCGGCTCGCCGACGATGAGGTTCTTGCCGCTGAACAGCATGATCGGCTCGCCGTCCTTCAGCTCAAGGAAGGAGTCGTGCTTCTCCGCCGTCGAGCCGGTCATCGGCAGGAACCAGTGCGTGTAGTGCGTCGCCCCGCGGTCCATGGCCCAGTGCCGGATCCCGTGCGCGACTTCGCCCGCGATCGACGGGTCGAGCGGCTTCCCTTCGCGAATCGTCGCCTGCAGCTTCTTCGCCGTGTCCTTGCTTAGGTATGTTCTGATCGCCTCTTCGCCGAACACGTCGGCTCCGAAGTTTGTTGCCGCCTTTGTCTCTTCCGTCATGTTGTTTTCTTTCCTTTGTCGGGTGGCCGCTCTTGTTGCGGACGTTTGCCCGCCGAAGGTATAGCACCGTCCGTGCCAAGGCGGACGTCCCCCCGGCGCGGAGGCGTTTCTTTACATATTATGTAACCTAAGGACGCGATGCGCCGTCCGGTGTGTAAACTCGAACGGCGCCTTTGCGGGGTTGTATAGAGTCAGCCGCAAGGGTTGTATAGAGTCAAGGCCAAGGGTTATATAGAGTCTGTCACAAGGGGTGTATAGAGTCGGGCGGCGGGGTTGTATAGGGTGCAAGCTGGCGGTTATGCCCAGAACCATGCAACGATGCCGGCTGGAATTTGGTATAATTTCCGTCCAACGCGGAAAACGGTCCGCAACACGCGGCAATCAACGAGAGAATCCAATGAAACTGAAGAAGACGGAAATCGAGGAATTCAAAAGCCAGATTTCGGACTACAACGACAGGTGCGAGGCGAAGGCCCAGGAGAAGTTCGCCAAGGGTCCTGTGCCGAAGATGGAATGGATGATCAACCATCTGCTCGAAGCGATCCTGGAACGCATCGCGGCGGTCAGGTCGGGGACTGCGCCGGACGAGCTCGGCTCCTACCTCGCCGACGAGCTGGCGCGCGTTCTCGCGACGAAGACGTACTGCGAATACGAAGGGCTTTCCCTGGACGAGGAGCTGGTGGCGAAAGCCGACTGCGCCGTTTCTTACAAGGAGGTTGCGTCCGAATGCACGGTTCTGGCCTGGACGCCGACGTTCGGACTCTGGAGGCGGCTGCTCGCCGCCCTGGGCGAGTACCTGCGCGAGGCTGCCGTCTTCGCGAAGTCCGTCAACGCCTCCTCCACCGCCGCAAGGATGTTCCTCCGCGCCATGAGGCTGGTCGGCCGCATCGACGCGCGCAGCAGGGACTACGGCGAAGCGTGGGAATCGGAGGCGATTGCGATAGTCCGCCTTGAGCGCGTCGCCAGCGAGCGGCTTTGGGTGGACGCGCAGTTCGCCGCGCTTCCGCCGTTCAGGAAGCAGGAGCCTGTCCCGGAAAAGGGCGCGGCGAAGGGGAAAAGGTCCGGGAAGTCGAACTGAAATCGAGGCAAGGCAGGAAATGGGCTTCAAATACACGCAGAGGGTGTATGACGGCGTCCGCAACACGACCCCTCCACAGCAGAGCGTGCTGGCGCTTCTTGCGCATTTCGCTAACGACAAGACAGGAGAATGCTTTCCGGCGATTCAGACGCTGGCGAGCCAGACCAGGCTGAGCCGTGCGTCTGTGATCCGGTCGCTCGACGCTCTCAAGGGGAAGGGGCTCCTGAAATGGATTTCCGGCGGACGCAAGAAAAACGGGCGAACGCTCTCAAACCTGTACAGGCTTGAGGTGCCGGACAAGGTGCCGAAGCATGTCGATAAAGTCGTTTTTTCGTCATGGAACGACGGATTGCAGGAGCGTGACGGGGTCTCACTCTGCGACCCCCACCCGTCTCACAGTGAGACCCCTACCCGTCTCAGAGTGAGACTCGACCCCGTCTCACAGTGCGACCCTATCATAAATAAAACAATCACTGAACAATCAACCGAACATAACCCGCCGCTTGCGGCGGGTGGGGCGCCGGGGAGATTCGATTTGGGTGTGGCCCGGAGGAACGGGACGCTTGGCGACGTGCTGAAGGCGGTAGATGCTGCGGGGCGGGAGATGCGGCGCGCCGAAAGGCGGTCCGTCGTGGATTTCGCCATGGAGGCGTCGTGCACGAAGGAGTTCGACGACAGGAAGGCGTTCGCGTCGGTGATGTTCCGGAAGAGCCAGGACGACTGCCGCGAGCTTGTGTTCCAGTTCGACTCGGAGCGTCGCGCCGGCGAGTTCGAGACCGTGCGGAACCTTCCGGCGCTCCTCGTCTCGCGCCTCAAGTCCCTGCCCGACAGGATCTAGCCGATCCCAGAGCCATACCTCCGCATCCGCCGCTTCGCCATTTGACGCCATTCCGTCCTGCTTCCTGTTGACATTGCAATGGCAGGGTTGGTATAATGCCATTGTCCTTGCGGCAAGACAAGCCATGGCTTCTTGTACAATTGCGGCAACGGAAAACGGCGGAAAGGGGACGGTATCCGACCAGCACAGCAAAATGGCACTCATGATAACCGGCATTAAATACAGAAAACACGAAAGGAATCGGCAATTATAAAAAAGTTGAAAATAATTTGAAATTGAGCGCTCTGCAATGCGCTTATGTATATAGAGGGGCAGAGAGTCTCTATTCGCGGCAGTCGCGGATATAACGAGTCCCTGCCATCGGCAAAAAGGGCGTTTACAACATGGCAATGAGAACAAAGCGAGACTGGGAAGTGGCACGATGCGGAGCGGCAGTTCCGCGCAGCTCCGCGCTTGGCCGGGGTTGGCTTATGAGGCATGGTTTAGTTTTGGTTGCGGCGATCGCATTGTCATGCGGTGCTGAGGGCCGGTCGATAGATGCTACGGTGAATTGGTTCGTGAAGCCCTCCGCATCTTTTACCAACATACTTTCGCGTTGCGAATCATTCATGGACAATACGCCATACGGCATTAGATCGGTTATCTCCGTTATGTGCCACAGAAGGGATTCCCAGGAGTGGTGGTCCGTTTTGTTGATCGGAGACCATGGACGGGTTGTCCGTGTTGAGGTAGGCGCCAAGGACCTTGCCTGCAAGTGGCCGGAGGATATGTATGTTGGCTCCGTCGGCAAGTCTGCGTTTGCGCCGAAGCCAAAGGGATCTTGTTTTGACGCAAGGATCTCAGTGCTCGAAGCGTATGCGAACATGCACGCTCAGTATCCGCAGCATTCTGAGGTCTTGTCTGCCGTTTACAGTTGTTCGACCTATTTGTGGTCCATGCGGACACTTGATTCATGCTACGACGAGTCTTCCGACGGGACGTGGTCCGAGAAACGCATTGAGATTGAACACAAATATGATCGTCGAGAGGATCTGGAGGTGGATGTCGAGTTTCCGTAAAGGGGACAAGAGAAGCGAGCGGTACTCCAGTCCGCCAAGGATGATTTGCGCGACACGCCGATTCAGAAGCCCACGGTTCGCGTCGCGCAATGCCGTTGACATCCAGGCGATTTGATTGCTATAATTCAAAAGGTTGTGACCGGGACGATAAGCGATGAAATCGACAGTGGAAATGAAAGCCAAGGAGGTATGGCCATGATAGAGAACCGATCCATTCTTTTAACGGCGTGCTTGGCGGCGTGCATTTTGTCGTGTGGATGTCGGACCAAGCCGCCGGTTACTCTTGGCGATGAGCTTGTTGAAGTGTATGGCTCCATCGAGGCCGCCAGTGAGCAAAGGATGTTGATTTTTCCAACGCCAGGTCTCTTTTATTATGGAATTAGAGAGGTCCCTCCGGAGTGGAGAAAACCCTGGTTGGAGATGATAAGCAAATGTATCACCTGCTGTCCTGATGATCCCAGCTACCAGCCCTGCGATAGATACGGTTTTAACGATAAAGACGGCAAGCATAGTTCCGTAGATACGACGGCCATGAGATGTGGAGATCCTTCTTTTGTTATTGAGCTGTTCGAGCCTGACAAAAAGTACAGTGAATCGGAAAAGAAGTTCGCCATAGGCTTCTACGATAGCGGCATCCCGAGCTCGCATGTTTGCCCGGCTCCATATGATGCCTTGGAGATAAGGTATCGTTTTAGATATATCCTGGAAAACAGTCCCGTGTGGAAAGACTGAAGACTTCAGATGCCACGGTTCGCGTCGCAATGCCATTGACATCCAGGCGATTTGATTGCTATAATTCAAAAGGCTTTGAGCTGGAAGATAAGCGATGAAATCGACAAGTGGAACTGAAAACAACCAAGGAGCCTTTGTCATGATAGAGAACCGATCCATTCTTTTAACGGCGTGCTTGGCGGCGTGCATTTTGTCGTGTGGATGTCGGACCAAGCCGCCGGTTACGCTTGGCGATGAGCTTGTTGATGCATACGGCTCCATCGAGGCCGCCAGTGAGCAAAGGATGTTGATTCTTCCAAGACCCGCCTTGTTTTTTTATGGCATTAGGGAGGTTCCGCCTGAATTTAGAAAATTCTGGCTGGAGATGCTAAGCAAATGCATCCGCTACCAGCCTTATGATAAAGACGGAAAATTGATTCCCGAAGAGGCGCCGGTGGACATAAGGCGATGCGGGATGCCGTCCTTTACAATTGAGCTGTCCGAGCCTGACAAAGAGTATGGTGAATCGGAAAAGAAGTTCTCCATAGGCTTTTACGCTAAAGGCATCCCGAGTGAGTATGTTTGCCCGTTTCCATATGATGCATTGGAGATAATGTTTTATTTTGGATATATCCTGGAAAACAGCCCCAAGCTGAAAGAAATATGAACTCAGATGCCGTTCACTATGCGCAATGTCCATCTTGGCGGCTGCAAGGACGAAGCCTTCAGGACATATCCGCCGAGCACCGTGAGCCCGAGAAGCGGGCGCTGCGGCGCGGTTCTACATGATCTCGGAGTAATCATGCAAAGTGGATATTCAGGTAGCACGGCGAGCCGCACAATAACCAACAGTAAACATCAAAACACGAAAGGAATCGGCAATTATAAAAAAGTTGAAAATAATTTGAAATTGAGCGCTCTGCAATGCGCTTATGTATATAGAGGGGCAGAGAGACTCTATTCGCGGCTGTCGCTGATATACTTTGCCCATCGAATACGGACGCAAGGAGCATGACATGTCCAAAATCGTGAACAAATGGCGCGTCAGGCTGATTGCGCTGCTTATCGTAGTCGGATTC
>JAGCFB010000046.1 GCA_017650345.1 Kiritimatiellia bacterium
CCGCGACTTCCAGTTCGACTACGGATACACCCGCTACATCTACGACCGCAGGATGCTGGAGGAGTGCGGAGCCGACTTCCCGCCGTACAAGCGCTTCCAGGACCCGCCGTTCTTCGTCAAGGCGATGGTCGCGGCGAAGCGCTTCTACAGGATATCGGCGGTCACGTACGTTTACAGGTGGTCGCGCAGGTTCTCCAACTGGGACGACGAGCGCGTGCTGCACCTCGTCTCCGCCATCCGCGACGACCTGAAGATCGCGGCGGACAACGGACTGTACGACCTCTTCGACAGGACGCTCAGGCGCATAAAGGTCGATTTCAAGAAGGAGATCGCCGAGCACCAGACGGACGGAGTGAAGTCCGTCATGGCGGAGATCATGTCCCTCTCCCTCGACGTCTCCCGCGCTCGCATGCCGGAGCGTCCGGAGTCCGCCCGCCCGACGGTGTCCGTCGTGCTTCCGATCTACAACGCGGGGAAGTACCTGCGCCAGTGCCTGAACAGCCTCAAGGGCCAGACGCTGAAGGAGATGGAGTTCGTCTGCGTGAACGACGGCTCCACGGACAACTCGCTCGAGATAATACGCGAGTTCGCCCGCGAGGACGCCAGGTTCATCGCCATAGACAAGCCGAACAGCGGCTACGGACACACGATGAACTGCGGACTCGACTCGGCTGTCGGCAAGTACGTCGGCATCGTGGAGCCTGACGACTTCGTGAAGCAGCAGATGTACGCGAGGCTCGTCGAGATCGCGGAGGCGACCGGAGTGGACTTCGTGAAGTCCGGCGTGATCTTCCACTGGAGCAACCGCCCCGACAAGGAGATCAAGATCGCCAACGACAAGTCGCTCGTCGGACGCGTCCTCAATCCCGGCGAGGACATCGGAATCTTCAACGCCGTCATGAACAACGTGACGGGCATCTACCGCCGCGACTTCGTGGAGGGCAACAGCATCCGCTTCACCGAGACGCCCGGCGCGTCCTACCAGGACAACAGCTTCTACCTCCAGTCGCACTTCCTCGCGAAGTCCGCCTACCTCCTTGACGAGTCGTTCTACTTCTACAGGCAGGACAACGCCGCATCGTCCATCAACTCCAAGGGCAAGGCGTTCGCGATATTCGAGGAGTACCGTCTCAACGAAAGGCTCTTCGACGGAAGGCCGGAGGTCCGCAAGACGTTCTACGGACAGTACCTCTACAAGAAGTACAAGAGCTACAAGTACCATCTCGGACGCATCGAGACCTACAGCAGGATCCCGTTCCTGGAGAAGATGTCGGCGGAGTTCCGCGTGCACGACGAGCGCGGCGAGATAGACTACTCCATCATGGCGCCCGGACAGGCCGCGGCGCTCAAGGCCATCATCGAGGACTGGCCGCGGTACTACGTCACGCAGTGGCAGATCAGGCTCGCCGCCGAGAGGAAGAAGGTGGAGGATGCCCACGGCAGGCAGCTCGCCGCCGCGAAGGCGGAGGCGGACCGGCTCAGGCGCGAGCTCGCCGCGAAGGACAAGGAGCTCTCGCGCTGCAAGGCCAGGCTCGCGTCCCTCGCCAAGTCGGAGTCGTACCGCGTCGGCATGGCCGTCACGTGGCCCGCGCGCAAGACGTGGGGCGGCGTGAAGTGCCTGCGCGACAACGGAGTGAAGTACACAGTTAAGCATTCCGCCGGAAAGTTCCTGCGGCTGTTCGGAGCAAAGGTAAAATGGTGACGGACATGAAGAAGACCATCGCCGCCGCGGCGCTCGCCGCGGCATCGTGGGCGCACGCCGGCAGGCTGACGCTGCCCGCCGAGCTTGACGTCAGCGCCGACCGCATCGCGGCGGACAACAGGTCCGGGACGCTCGTCGCGACCGGCAACGTGCAGGCCGTGGCCGCGCCGCTGAGGCTGTGGTCCGACTGCGCTGAGAAGCGCGGCTGGGACTACGGCTTCGCGCCGGGGACCAAGGTGACGACGTGCACCAACGACGAGTGCGCGCTCCACTGGTCCGTCTCCGGCGAGGTCGCCTACCACGGCAGGGAGGGCGAGCGCTACGCGACGGTGAAGAACGCGTCTCTGAGGCTGTTCGGTCTCCCCGTCGCGTGGTTCCCGTACTGGTACTATCCGTTCGACACGGACTACGGATGGCGCGTGACGCCCGGCTACACGAGCCGCTGGGGCGCATACC
The DNA here is from genome assembly GCA_017650345.1 of Kiritimatiellia bacterium. Taxonomy (GTDB): domain Bacteria; phylum Verrucomicrobiota; class Kiritimatiellia; order RFP12; family UBA1067; genus UBA1067. Next base: position 2,159 of record JAGCFB010000046.1, read on the forward strand.
TCCTCACGAAGTGCGTCTATCCCATCGCCGGATCGACCGACCCGGAGTCCTGGCGGCTGTCGGGCTCCACCCGCTTCGACCTGAGAACCGAGAACGGCGTCGCGCTCGGGCAGGGGCTCTACTGGCGGCTCGGTGAGCTCGGACAGGGCCGCTTCAAGGTTTACTACGCATGGGACGAGGACGCCGACCGCTACGACAGGCACTGGAACAAACGCAGCTGGCACTACAGCAACTGGGGCAGCAAGGTGCCCGACGAGCGCTATGCGCTCATGCTCAGCCACAGGTGGGACGCCACGGAGCGCGACAGCGTCCGCATCGCCGGCTCCTACTTGAGCGACACGCATTTCCGCAGCGACTTCCTGCGCGACGGGATGTTCGGACACTCCAACCGCTACCTCGGGCACGACGGCAACGAGATCGCCTGGGAGCACCTTGAGACACTCGTCGGCTTCGGCGCGGTCGTGTCGGGTCCGCTGAACGAATTCTACGGCGGGGTATCCCGTCTCCCCGAGGCGTACCTTAACGTCATGCCGCAGCCCGTCTTCTCGCTTCCCGTAAACTACGAAAGCGCAACGCGCATCGGTTGGCTGAACCGCGACTACGCGAAGCTTGGACGCGAGACGACGTCCACCCCGTTCCGCTACAACCCTGGACGCTGGGCCGACTACCAGGCCTTCCGCTTCGACACTTACCACCGCCTCACCGCGCCTTTCCGCGTGGCGGACGTCGTGTCGGTCGTTCCGCGTTTCGGCTTCAGGGGCACGTACTGGAGCGACACGGGCCGCACCGTGCTTGACGGAAGCCAGCGTGCGGACGCTACAGGAGACGGCGCATGGCGCACGGTCGTCGAGGGCGGCGTCACGTTCGCCGCGCGCGGCGTCGCGCGCATGGCGGGCGGATGGAGCCACGTCCTCGAGCCGTACTTCGACGTGCTGGCGCAGGAGGCGGAGTACCACGGACTCTCCCGCGGCGGACGTCCGCTGGTCTTCGACGCGGTGGAAGGCTCCGGCGACTGGCTGGACCAGTTCGCCGGAAGGAGCAGGAACCTTCCGTATTCCTGGTACGGCTTCACGCCCGGACTGAGGAACGCCTTCAGGGCGGCGGACGCCAAGGGGCGCGAGCGCACGTTCCTCGACCTCGACGTGTACGCGGCGGTGCAGCTGAACGACACGGACTGGACGGAGGGCGGACGCTGGCACAGGCTCGTGCGCAAGCCGTCCGACCCGCACTACGGCAAGCGCTCCGGCGAGACGGTCCCGGGCGTCCGCGCGCGCTGGTCGCCGGCGGACGGCACGGCGCTTTCCGCCCGCGTGGAGTACGACACGGAAAACTCGACCGTGGCGTATGCGGACGTCTCGTGGCGGCAGGAGCTCTCGGACCGCTTCAAGTTCGACGTGACCTTCTCCGGGCGCGACCACAGGTGGTGGGACTACTCATCGACCCCGTACGATCCTGAGACGATGAAGAACGACGACTTCAACAGGGCGCGCTTCGACTACCTCCGCGTCGGCTGCGAGCACGACTTCTGCGACGCGCTCGCATGGGGTCCGTACGTCTCCTGGGACTGCCGCGAAGGTGAGCTGGACGAGATCGGCGCCTGGTTCGACGTGAGGACGGACTGCCTGGGCTTCCGCTTCTCGGTCTCCTACGAGAACGACTACGTCCGCATCGACCGCTCCCGCGCCGACGACGACTGGCGCTTCGGCTTCTTCATCTACCTGCGCGCCTTCGGTCCGTCCTCCGGCACCCGCTTCTAGAGCCTTGCACGGAGCCTGTCGCACGGAGCCTTGACTTTCAAACGGCACTTTTGATAAAATATCACCCAACGCTGGAGAGATGGCAGAGCCTGGTTGAATGCACATGACTCGAAATCATGCATACCCGCAAGGGTATCGGGGGTTCGAATCCCTCTCTCTCCGCCAGCGTCTTTTCTGCGGGCGTAATTCAATGGCAGAATAGGAGCTTCCCAAGCTTCTTACGTGGGTTCGATTCCCATCGCCCGCTCCAACTTAACGCGATTTGCAGTGTAGTTTTCAAAGGGGCTAAATGCTCAGCAGGCTGTCAGTCTCCAATTTGGCCGTAGTAGAGCGCGCCGAGGCGGTTTTCGCTTCGGGGCTCAACGTGCTTACTGGCGAGACCGGAGCGGGAAAAAGCGTTCTCATGGGTGCGCTCGGACTCGTCCTGGGCGGCAGGGCCGACGCGTCCGTCGTCCGCGACGGCGCCAAGGAGGCCCGCGTCGAGGCCGTTTTCGACATCTCCGCACGCGCCGATGCCGTCTCCCGCGTCCTCGACGACGCCGGACTTCCCGAGTGCGAGAACGGCGAGCTGATCGTCCGCCGCGTCGTCGGCGCGAACGGGAGCGGACGCGTCTGGGTGAACGACGCGCAGACGACCGTCGCTACGCTGAAGCGCCTCGGCGCGATTCTCGTTGACATCCATGGCCCGAGGTCCAACCAGCAGATACTCGACGAGCGCTTCCAGCGCGACACCTTGGACGCCTACGGCGGGACGCCGCGCGCGGACTACGATTCCGCGTGGCGCGAGCTCGTCGCGGCGCGCGCGAAGCTGGAGGAGCTGGAGTCCGCCGGCGAGAGCGAGGAGGAGATGGACCTCCTGCGCTACCAGGTGAACGAGTTCGAGGAGGCTGCGCTTTCGGAGGACGACGAGGACCTCGCAGAGAGGCACGCCGCCGCCGCGCACGCCGAGGAGATCGTGGAGAGCGCGAACGCGATAACGGACGCCCTGGGCGGGGACGGTGGCGCGGCGGACGCGCTCGCGCGCCTGGCGCCGGTCTTCGCGTCCGTCTCGAAGCACTTCCCGGAGGCGTCCGCGTGGGCGGAGGAGGCGGAGCGGCTCACGGTCGGGATAGAGGAGCTTTCGCGGACGGTGGCGGACGCCGTGTCGAGGATAGACGCGGACCCCGAGGCGTTCGCGGAGATGGACGCGAGGCTTGGCGTCGTGAACAGGATGAAGCGCAAGTACGGAAAGGGGACGGACGGGTCCGTCGCCGCGCTTCTCGCCGTCTTCGAGGAGAAGAAGTCCCGCCTAGCGTCGCTGGAGAACAGGGGCGAGGAGCTGGAGCGGCTCAGGAAGTCCGTCGCGGACGCCGAGAAGTCCGCCCGCACGGCCGGCGCGGCGCTCACGAAGCGGCGCGCGGCGGCGGCGGAGAAACTTGCGAAGGCGGTCACGAAGGAGCTTGTGGACCTCGGCTTCCTGAAGGCGAGGTTCTCCGTGCGGCTGGAGCCCGCGGACCCCGCGCCGGGCGGATGCGACAGGGTTTCGTACATGTTCGAGCCGAATCCGGGCGAGAGCGCGCGTCCGCTCGCGGCGATCGCGAGCTCCGGCGAGGCGGCTCGCGTGATGCTCGCGCTCAAGAAGGTGCTCGCGGCGCACGATTCGGTCGATGTGCTCGTCTTCGACGAGATCGACGCGAACATCGGCGGCGAGACGGGGCGCGCGGTCGGCGAGAAGATGAGGTCCGTCGCCGCCCACAGGCAGGTCATCGCGATAACGCACCTGCCGCAGAGCGCCGTTTACGGCGACAGGCATCTTGTGGTGTCGAAGTCCGTCTCCGGCGGACGCACCAGGACGAGGATCGAGGAGGTCTCCGGCGAGGCCCGCGTCGCGGAGGTGGCGCGGATGCTCGGAGGGGACAGGGCGACGGGCGTCGTGAGGACGCACGCCGAGGAATTGCTGAAACTAGCGAGGTGAACAAAATGGCTAAAGTCAAGAAGGCTGACGAGATGGCGGTAGAGTGGACGTCCGGCGGATCGTACGCGGTCCGTTTCGCGGACGACGCGTTCGGCGAGGGGGCGCAGGCGCTTGCGTCCCTGCTGAAGGAGATAACGGGCTCGGACGAGCCGCGCATGATGCTGGTGGCGGACTCCAACGTCGTCCAGCGCAGCGCCGGGCTCGGCATGAAGATCGGCAAGTTCGTGCAGACGACTGGCGTGAGGCTGGCCGGCGCGCCGGTGGTGATAGCGGGCGGCGAGAAGCTGAAGAGCGACTTCCACCAGAGCCTCCAGAAGATGCTGACGGCGGCGGTCGAGGCGCGCGTCGGGGCGAAGGACGCGATGGTCGTCATCGGCGGCGGCACCGTGACGGACGTCGCGAGCTACGTGGCGGTGCAGACGCGCGGCGGACTCCCGGTCGTGCGCATCCCGACGACGGTCGCGGCGATGGTGGACGGCGCGTTCGCCGAGTGCGCGTCGCTGAACCTGGCGGGCGTCAAGGACGCCATACGCATCCCGTGCAGGCCGGCGGGCGTCGTGATCGATACGACGTTCGCGACGACGGTCCTCGACGGCGTCTGGCGCGGCGGACTCGGCGAGATGATCCGCTACGCCGCCACCAAGGACGCGGCGCTCTTCAAGAGGCTCGTCAAGTCCGTCGCCGCGCTCAAGGACCGCAACGCCGGGCTCCTTTCCGAGTTCGTCCGCGCCACGGTCGAGTCGCGCGTCAAGAAGGGCGGGTCCGACGTCGGACTCTGGTGCGCCAGCAGGCTCGAGACGATGAGCAGCTACAAGCTTCCGCACGGATACGCGACCCCGATCGCGATGTGCATCGACTGCGCGTACGCGGTGGAGCGCGGACTCATGACGGAGGACGACCAGGAGCTCGTGTGCCGCACGCTGGCCGAGAGCGGGGCGCTGGACGGACTTTCCCACAGCCTGTACCTCCTCGACCAGCCGGACAGCATCCTGCGCGGACTGGACGCGTGGAGGCTCACGACTGGCGGCGAGGCGATCACGATCCCGGCCGGCATCGGCAAGACGGTCGTCGAGGAGCATCCCGACAGGGCTGTCTTCGACAAGGTCGTCAAGTGCTTCCGCGCGGCCTCCAGGGAGTCCGAGGAGCGGTCCGACGAGGACTGATTCCGTTCCGCGATGCAGGAAATATGGTAAAATATCCGGCTAAAGGAAAGACAAAGCCATGAAGAACCTGACTGCGGACGAACTCCGCGAAACGTACCTGAAGTTTTTCGAGTCCAAGGGCCACGCGATCATCCCGGGGGCGTCCGTCATCCCCGAGAACGATCCGACGGTCCTGTTCACGACGGCCGGAATGCATCCGCTCGTCCCGTATCTCATGGGCGCGATGGAGCACCCCGCCGGGACGCGCCTCACGGACGTCCAGAAGTGCGTCAGGACGGGCGACATCGACGAGGTCGGCGACGCCGCGCACCTCACGTTCTTCGAGATGCTCGGCAACTGGTCGCTCAACGACTACTTCAAGAAGGAGGCGATCTCCTGGAGCTTCGAGTTCCTGACGACGAAGCTCGGCTTCTCGCCCGACCAGCTCTCCGTCACCGTCTTCCGCGGCGAGGGCAAGGAGGGCGAGCCCGGATACATCCCGGCGGACGAGGAGGCCGTCGCGATCTGGAAGAGCCTCGGCATTCCGGACGAGCGCATCTACCGCCTTCCGCGCGAGGACAACTGGTGGGGTCCGGCCGGCACGACGGGTCCGTGCGGACCCGACACGGAGATGTTCATCGACACGGGCAGGCCGAAGTGCGGACCCGACTGCCGTCCCGGCTGCCACTGCGGCAAGTTCGTAGAGATATGGAACGACGTCTTCATGCAGTACAACAAGAACGCCGAGGGCAAGTTCGAGCCGCTCGGACGCCACAACGTCGATACGGGAATGGGCGTCGAGCGCACGATCTGCATGATGAGCGGCGCGCCGACGGTCTATGACACGGAGATATTCGCGCCCATCATGGCGAAGATCGACGAGCTGTCCAGCCCCGAAGCCGTCGCGGCGCTGTCCGCCGATGAGGCGCTCAAGGCCCGCCGCGTGATCGCGGACCACATGCGCACCGCCACTTTCATACTTTGCGACCCGAAGGGCGGCGTCAAGCCCGGCAACGTCGGCGCGAACTACGTCCTGCGCCGCCTCATCCGCCGCGCGATCCGCTACAGCCGCATGCTGGGCATCGGCGAGGGCTTCACCGTGAAGATGGCCGAGACCGTCTGCGCGAAGTACAAGCACGTCTATCCCGAGCTCGCCGCGAACCTCGAGACCTGCCGCAACGACCTTGCGCAGGAGGAGAAGCGCTTCAACGCGACGCTCGACAAGGGCGAGGCGATGTACAACAAGGTCGCGGAGCAGCTGAAGGCGCACGGACAGAGCCAGATCAGCGGCAAGACCGCCTTCAAGCTCTACGACACGTTCGGCTTCCCGATCGAGCTCACGCTCGAGATGGCCGCGAAGGACGGACTCACCGTTGACAAGGATGGCTTCGACGAGGCGAACCGCAAGCACCAGGAGCTTTCGAGGACGACGAGCGCCGGCTCGTTCAAGGCCGGACTCCAGGACAACTCCGAGGTCGTCACGCGCCTCCACACCGCGACGCACCTCCTCCACGCCGCGCTCCACAAGGTGCTCGGTCCGACGGCCAACCAGAAGGGCTCCAACATCACGGCCGAGCGCCTGCGCTTCGACTTCGCCTGGCCCCAGAAGATGACGGACGAGCAGAAGGCCGAGGTCGAGAAGCTCGTCAACGGATGGATCGAGCAGGGCATCGAAGTCACAAAGAAGATGACGACGGTCGAGGAGGCGAAGGCAGAGGGCGCGATGGCGCTCTTCGGCGCGAAGTACGGCGACCAGGTCTCGCTCTACACGATCGGCGACGTCTCGAAGGAGATCTGCTGCGGACCCCACGTCCAGAACACGAAGGAGCTCGGCAGCTTCAAGATCAAGAAGGAGGAGGCTTCCTCCGCCGGCGTCCGCCGCATCAAGGCCGTCATCGGCAACATGTGACCGCGATGGACAGGGAATTCTCCGGCGCGACGTTCGATTCGCGCAAGATAAGGCCGGGAATGCTCTTCATCGCGGTGAAGGGCGAGAACGGGGACGGACACGACTACATTCCGCAGGCGCTCGCGGCGGGCGCGGCGGGCGTCATAGACGGATACGACGAGCTCGACCGCACGGCGCGCGAATACCGCCGCTCGCTCAAGGCCAAGGTCGTGGGCGTGACGGGGTCCGCCGGCAAGACCACCACCAAGGAGCTCCTGAAGGCGTTCCTCTCGCGCGCCGGCAGGACGCACGCCACGCCGGAGAACTTCAACAACCACCTCGGACTCCCCACGACGATCCTGAACTGTCCGAAGGACGCGGACTTCCTCGTCCTCGAGATGGGCACGAACCATCCCGGCGAGATCGCGCACCTGTGCGACGTCGCGGAGCCGGACTGCGGACTCGTCACGAACGTCGGCACGGCCCACATCGAGTTCTTCGGCGACCAGGACGGCATCGCCCGCGAGAAGGGGACCCTCCTCGCCCGCGCGAAGGACTTCGGCGCCGTCTCGAAGGAGAACGCGCGGCTGGAGATCCTTCGCGGACTCTGCGGACCGGAGCTCGTGGAGGTCGATCCGCATCCGGCTTGGCTCGCCGAGGCGCTGGCGGACGTCCTGCCGGGCGCGCACAACGTCTCCAACGCGGCCCTCGCCTTCGCCGTCGCCGAGCGCTTCGGCGTCACGCGCGATCAGGCGTGCGCGGCGCTGGCGGACTTCGCGCTTCCCGGCGCGCGCTGGCGCGTCACGGAGCGTGACGGCGTCACGTACATCGACGACACGTACAACGCCAACCCCGACTCCATGATCGCCGCGCTGGACACGCTCGCGGCGACGCCGTGCGACGGCAAGCGCGTCGCCGTGCTGGGCGACATGTTCGAGCTGGGCGAGAGGTCCGCCGAGCTCCACCGCAAGGTCTTCGACCACGCCATGAAGCTCGGCATCCCGCTCGTCATAGGCGTCGGCGAGGAGAGCTCGAAGTGCCTCTGCCATCTGGTTTACAAGACCCTCGCGCCGCTGAAGAGGAAATTCAGGCTGGACGTCTCGTCCGGCGACCTCGTCCTCCTCAAGGCGTCCCACGGAATGCATCTCGGGGAGCTGCTGCAGGGCTGAACGCAACAACCGAAAGGACAGCGAAAATGGTGCTGATAGACAAGGACTGGCTCGGGGAGCACGCGAAGAAGATCAAGGATGCGGACTACATAGACCCCGCGCTCTACAGGAAGTACGGCGTGAAGAGGGGGCTTCGCAACGACGACGGAACGGGCGTCCTCGTCGGACTCACGACGATCGGCAACGTCCACGGCTACGTCGTCTCCGAAGGCGAGAAGCAGGCCATCCCCGGCGAGCTGTACTACCGCGGGATCAGCGTCAAGGACCTCGTCGCGGCGGACAGGAAGGAACACCGCTACGGATACGAGGAGGTCGCGTATCTCCTGATGTTCGGACATCTCCCGACGGCCCGCCAGCTGGTGGACTGGAAGGCGAAGCTCGGCGCGTACAGGAAGCTCTCCGACGGGTTCAAGGAGAACGCGATCCTGCGCCACCCGTCCGCGGACATAATGAACGGCATCGCGCGCGCGGTCCTGTTCGCCATGGCCTACGACGAGCGTCCCGAGGAGGAGGTCGCCGAGGACATGTCCATCGAGACGAACCTGGAGCGCTCCATCGACCTCATCGCCACCATGCCGACGATCGCGGCGTACGCCTACCAGGCCAAGGCCCACTACCACATGGGCGGCTCGCTCATGATCCGCAACCCCGACCCGAAGAAGTCGAGCGCGGAGAACTTCCTCTCCCTAATCCGCGAGGACGGCAGGTACACGCGCCTCGAGGCCGAGACGCTGGACCTCTCGCTCATCCTCCACGCCGAGCACGGCGGCGGAAACAACTCCTCCTTCGTCACCCACGTCGTCACGAGCGCGCACACGGACATCTACTCGTCCGTCGCCGCGTCCATCCTCTCGCTCAAGGGCTCGCGCCACGGCGGCGCGAACCTGCGCGTCATGAAGCAGATGGACGAGATCAAGGAGTTCGCGGGCGACTGGCACGACGAGAGGAACGTCGTCGCGTACCTGGAGAAGATCGCGGACAGGAAGGCCGGCGACGGCACGGGGCTCATCTACGGACTAGGCCACGCCGTCTATACCATCAGCGATCCGCGCGCGCAGCTGCTCAAGCGCAAGGCGCGCGACCTCGCGAAGGCGAAGGGCAGGATGGACGAGATGCGCCTCTTCGAGCTCATCGAGAAGGCCGGCCCCGCGATCATCAAGGCCCGCCATCCGCGCGCGGAGGACGTCTGCGCCAACGTGGACCTCTACTCCGGCTTCGTCTATGACATGCTCGGGATCCCGCGCGACCTCTACACGCCGCTCTTCGCCGTCGCGAGGTGCGTGAGCTGGTGCGCGCACAGGATGGAGGAGCTGATCAACCTCGGACCCATAATCCGTCCCGCCTACAAGCCCCTCTACCGTCCGCGCGAGTACGTCCCGCTCAAGGACCGCAAATAGCCGCTTCGCCTCGCGGACGCTAACTGTCCGCACAGGCGTCGCACTTGGCGTCCTTTGCCTTGTCAACGTGACGGCTCGTTTCGCACGCTTCTCTTGTTCATTGTGCAGGAATGTGCTATACTATGAATCATCCGATTGGAACAAGTGAATCATGCGGAGGAAACATGACAACTGTCACCATACATGCCGAGGATGCTTTCGCGAGGGCGCTCCGGGAGTATGCAGATCGTCTCGGCAAGAGCGTCAACCAGGCCGTGAAGGATTTGCTTTCGCCTATCCTCGGCTTGCACAGGGAGAATGCAGCCAATCGCGTAAACCAGTGGAAGTCGGTTTACGGCTGCATTCCGAAGAAGGAATCCGATTTCGTTCGCAAGGCCATTGCCGCGCAGCATGCCATTGACGAGGAGATGTGGAAATGAGATGTCCGCTGCTCTTGGATGCGAATGCGATCATCTCCCTCTTCGATGGCTCGGACCCTGAACTGGAGCGTGCTCTTTGCGATGCCGAGGAGCTGATTGTGCCTGTGGTCGCGTATGCAGAGGTCGTGGCCGGGACGGAGATGGACACCAAGCGGGCGAAAATGACGAGGGAAGCGCTCTCGATGCTCATGGCGACTCCCAACACGCGCTTGCTGCCTGTTTCCGAGGCGACCGTGAGACACTACTCAAAGACGTTCAACCTGTTGAAGAAGAATGGGACGCCCATTCCAACGAATGACATCTGGATTGCCGCGGCAACGATGGAAGCAGGGGGCGTTCTGTTCACCCGCGACCGGCATTTCCTCAAAATCCCGATGTTCGACACGATAGGGCTGGAAGACGCTTCTTCGTAATGCGCATTGGAATGGCGTCGCAGACATCATAAAAGCGCAGCTCTGCCGCCACTTGGCGTACGACGCTGGGTGTTTCTATGCCCGATACATGCGGCCGAATTATGGTATAATAGTCCAGAATGAAGAAGTTCATAGCCTTGTCCGCCTTCGCCTTCGCGGTGCTTGCCTTCGCCGCGGTCTGGATGGGCGGACTCAACCAGGACGAGGGATGGTACCTCTACGCCGCCGGGCTCGTCGGCGAAGGGCGCATGCCATACCGCGACTTCTTCTACACCCAGGGTCCGCTCATGCCGTGCGTCTATTCCGCGTTCTCGTGGACGTGGCGCGTCGGCGGACTCCTTGGCGCGCGCATCCTCACCTGCCTCGTCGGCCTCGCCTCCATGGTCCTCTTCGCCGCCGCCGCGCGCATCGTCGCGCCGCCCGCGCGCCGCGTCGCCGCGTCCGTCGCCGCGTTCATGCTCCTCGGCTGCAACCTCTACCACATCTACTACACCTCCATCCCGAAGACCTACGCGCTCGCGTCGCTCTTCGTCGCGACCGGAATCTTCCTCGCCGCCCACGCGCTCGTCTCCGCCGGTCCGCGCATGCGCGCCGCCTGCCTCTTCGCGTCCGGCCTCTCCTTCGCCTTCGCCGCCGGCACGCGCATCAGCCTCGGTGCGCCCCTCGCCGTGACCGGCTTCTCGCTCCTCTTCGCGTTCCGCCGCTTCGGCTGGGGCTTCCTCTGGTTCGGACTCGGCGGCGCGCTCGGACTCGCCGCGGTGTACGGTCCCTACCTGGCGGACCCGGCGGCCTTCGCCGGACTCTGCGCCGCGCAGAAGTACCACGCCGCGCGCGGCGGATTCGACGTCGTCTTCACCGTCGGCAGCCTCAGCCGCCTCGTCAGGTGGTACCTGCCCGCGTTCATCCTGTTCGGACTCGGCGTCGCGTGCGGATCGCGCGGCGGCGCGCCCTGCACCTTGGATGAGGAGCCGGACGGACGGAGGGGCTTCGCGCTCGGACTCGCCATCGGCGGCTTCTTCGCCGTCTTCGCCGTCCAGATGCTCGCGCCGTTCCCGTACGAGGACTACCAGGTCCCCGTGATGGGGCTCTTCGCCGTCGCGGCGTCCGTCCTCGCCGCGCGCGTCGAGTGGCTTCCGCAGCCGGCGCTGGCCCTGCTCGCGCTCGGACTCTCCTGGGCCGCGTCCTTCGGGAGCCCCCTCCTCGAGAAGTGGACCGTCAACGGACAGGACAGGTTCTGGTCCGTCAAGAAGTCCAAGTACGAGCTCGCCCAGCTTCGCGACGCCGCGAAGCTGGTGGAGGCGATAGACCCGGGCGGAAAGACTCTCCTCACGCAGGACCTCTACCTCGCGATCGAGACGCGCCGCAAGGTGCCGGAAGGGCTGGAGATGGGTCCGTTCAGCATCCTCACGGACGAAGGGTGGCGCGACCTCCTCGAGAACTGCGACTGCCCCGTCGCCGCGCTCAGCGGCTACACATTCGCCATCGACCCGCCGCGCTGCACGGAGCGTCCGCTCGTGCGCCAGCTGGAGTACTGGGACCTCCTCAAGAGGCGCTACAGCCGCGTCTGCCACGAGGAGGCGTTCGGACAGAACGCGACCACGCTGCTGTTCCTGAAGAGGAGGTCCGCGGAATGACGGCGCACGAGATAAGGAGGATGATCCTGGAGTCCGTCTCGAAGAACGGCGGACACCTCGCGTCCTCGCTCGGCGCGGTTGAGCTTGCGATGGCGCTTGCGGACGTGTTCGAGCCGGAGCGCGACAGGATCGTGTGGGACGTGGGGCACCAGGCCTACGCATGGAAGATACTCACGGGGCGCGCCGGGTCGTTCGGGACGCTCCGCACGCTAGGCGGCATCTCCGGCTTCCCCAACCCGTCCGAGTCGCCCGCCGACGCCGCGGTCGCCGGACACGCCGGCGTCGCGCTCTCCATCGCCGAGGGCTACGCGGCGGCCCGCGACCTGCGCGGATCCGGCGAGCACGTCGTCGCCGTCGTCGGCGACTCCTCGCTCGTCAACGGCACCAGCTTCGAGGCCCTCAACAACTGCGTCGCGGCGACCAAGAAGGTCATCCTGGTCCTCAACGACAACGGAATGTCCATCTCCAAGCCCGCCGGAAGCTTCTCGCGCTTCCTCGGGCGCCTCATCTCGGGCGTCCGCTACAATCGCGTCAAGGCGGCGGCCGAGAAGGCGGGCCATGCGCTGAAGCTCACTTTCCTGCGGAGCGTGTACCACGGACTCGAGACGCGCATAAAGTCGCTGTTCCTCGGCAACCGCTACTTCGAGCAGTTCGGCCTCAGGTACATCGGACCCGTTGACGGACACGACCTGAAGGCGCTAAAGGCGGCGCTGACCGTCGCGAAGGAGGACAAGCGCAGCGTCATAGTCCATGTCGTCACGAAGAAGGGGCGCGGATACCCCCCGGCCGAGAAGGATCCGACGAAATGGCACGGGGTGGGTCCGTTCCCGCTCGTCCCCGAGATCGCCCCCTTGGATGCGCCTGCGCCGTCCGCAGGTCCGCTCGGCTGGAGCGACGCGTTCGGCGGCGCGCTCTGCCGCGTCGCGGAACGCGATCCGCGCGTCGTGGCGCTGACGGCTGGAATGGCGGACGGCACGGGGCTCAGGGAGTTCGCGGACCGTTTCCGCGGCAGGTTCTACGACGTGGGCATCTCGGAGGGACACATGGTCTCCTTTGCGGCGGGCCTTGCGGCGGGCGGGATGCGTCCGTTCGTGGCGGTGTATTCCACGTTCCTCCAGCGTGCGGCGGACCAGGTCATGCACGACGTGTGCCTCTCGTCGCTGCCGGTGGTGTTCTGCGTGGATCGCGCGGGGGTGGTGGGCGCGGACGGCGTGACGCACCAGGGCGTGTTCGACATTGCGATGCTGCGCGCGTTCCCGAACCTGACCATTTGCCAGCCGAGGGACGCGGAGGACCTGGCGAAGCTCCTGGACGAGGCGCTTTTGCGGAACGGTCCGACCGTCATAAGGTATCCGAGGGGGAAGATCGGGAAGGTGGAGTCCGGGGAGCAGGGCGTCGGCGGACTTTCCTGCCGCTTGGAGTTTCCGCATCCCGGCAAGCGTCCCGGGGTGGCCATATGGGCGACTGGCGACTGGTATGCGAAGGCGTGCGAGGTCGCGCGTCGCGTTGGCGGAGTGGCGGTCCATGCGCGCTACATAAAGCCGTTCGACGCGGAGCTGCTGGCGCGGCAGCGCGCGGACGGAATGCGGATCGTGAGCCTGGAGAACGGTAGCGTGGCCGGAGGACTGGGGGAGGCGATCGGCGCGGAGTTGAAGTTCGGATGGCCGGACGAGTTCATTCCGCACGGCTCGCAGTCCGAGCTGGAGCGCAAGTACGGCCTCGACGCCGAAGGGGTTTCGGGCAATTTGACGTGAATCCAGGGCAATTTGTCCGAAATTCAGGACAAATTGCCGCGAATTCAGGACAAATTGCCGCCCTATAATATAACAATAGGACAAATCAACAACAACAACAAAGGAAACGGCTAGGATGTTGTCGTTGACTGTGATGTTGGATTTGTGTTGTGACCAATCTGTTTGCCGTTTTGAAGGAAAATTGGCGTTGTGCGATTTATGCAAATATGTTATCATTCACCCATATGAAGATTCCCAAGGCAGAGTCGAAGTCGGTCGAGTTCAAGACCGCGTTCAATCAGGATACGATCGTGTCGTTGGTTGCTTTCGCCAACTCGGACGGCGGCAGCGTCTATGTTGGCGTTCGTGACGACGGCAAGGTTTGCGGTGTGCAGCTGGCGGATGAATCGGAAACAGCTTGGGTCAACGAGATCAAGAGCAAGACCGCGCCAAGCATCGTGCCTGAAGCCGACCGCATCGAGGTCGGCGGCAAGACTGTCGTTCGACTCTACATTTCACCGCTCCCTGTTAAGCCGACTTCAGTTCAGGGGCGTTACTATATTCGCAAGGGCAAAGCAAACCACTTGATGTCGATCTCTGAGTTGAGTGACATGTATCTCAAGTCGATGTATTCAAGTTGGGACGCTTTCCCTGGCGAACATCCTATGGAGGACATCTCTCTTGAGAAGGTTGCAGCTTTCGCCAGACGCATGAATCCTGGCAACCCAGACGATCCGATGCGGCTTTTGCGCAAGCTGTCGCTAATCAAGGACGACAAGCCCACTAATGCTTGTTATCTGGCCTTTGTTGCGGATTATTGCTCTGAGACAGCGTTTCAGGCTGGTCGTTTCAAGACGAGGTCTCACATAATTGACGATACGACGTTCAACAGCGACATACTTGCTCAACTTGATGGTGTTATGGAGTTTATCATGAAGCATCTCATGGCGGAACTCGTCATAACAGGCAAACCACAGCACGATATAAAGTATGACTATCCGGTTGATGCAATTCGTGAGATTGTAGTGAACATGATAGTTCATCGCGACTATCGCAATGCCAGCGTAGTGAACACGATAAAGATATTCGATGATCACATCGAGTTCACAAATGCCGGCGGACTGCCGGCAGGCTTGACTGTGGAGGACATCCTTTCCGACAACTACATATCCAGTCCACGCAACCCAAAGTTGGCGGAACTGTTCAAGGATGCAGGGTTGATAGAGAAGTATGGTTCCGGCATAAAGAGAATTGTGGATGTATGCAAAGCGCATGGTGGCGTAAGGGCATGTTTCGAAGACCATGAAACATGGTTCAGAGTTGTTTTGTCAAAGATCGGGCATTTCTCTGATGCGCATGGTGCAAGACGGCCAGACGGCACATTAAATGGCACATTAAATGGCACATTAAATGGCACATTAAATCAAACTGATGCAAAAGTTCTTGAATATGTGTCCGCAAATCCAGGATGCCAGGCAACAAAGATCATAACAGATCTTCTTGTCCCGAGAAACACCTTGTCTAAGGTGATTGCACGGCTGACAAAGAAGGGGATGATTGAGCATCGCGGCAGCAAGAAAATGGGTGGCTACTATCCAATTGGCATGTCAACATGACGGCTTGCTTCGCGCCGCATAGCAGCCTTGATGATGCCAATATAGTGTGGTTGCGCTTCGCGCAACCACGCGTCGGCTCCGCCGGCAACACGATTATGTATTGCGTCAAGGGGGGTAAATCAAAAATCTTTTGTCGGAAGCGAAAGCTGTAGCTGTGCGTACGCCAGTCCGCACTCCGCATTGCCAGTCTTTCGTCTTGTGGATCGTCAGCGGCGGGGTGCCCGCCCGGCGGCAGGGCCCTTCAGGGAGGCCCTGCCGTATTAGGGCGGGTCGCCGCGTCGGCCGTCACTTCTCGGATGCCTGCATCTGAGTCGGATCCGCCTTCGGGAGATGCCCGTAGATGTTCTCGGCCTGCTTCTCGGCAAAGTCCCTGGCGCTTGCATATCCGAGCTCCTTCATCCGCTTCGCGCCGAGCACGCTGAAGAAGCGCTTCATCTTCCTCTTGAAGAATGCCTCGTCTTCCCGGTTCGGGGTCGGGTCGCCGCGCATGATGTGCCATGCGTACGTCAAAAGCTTCCTGCCGACTGCGCATGCCGCCTTGTTCTTGTGCTTGCCCCTGAAGACAAGTCGCATTCCCCATTTGCTGAGCTTCATGCCCTTGCAGCTGTTGAGGACCGTGTGCCCGGCCTCGCAGTAGAGCGTCTTAAGGTCTCTCCGGCCCTCTCCGTCGAGCGGCTTGCCGGTGCCGCCTTTGCTTCTGGACTTCTCCTCCTCCTCGCCGCTCGTATTCCCGATCATTGCAAAGCCGCCATAGGCAGCAAGCTTGGAGGCCGTGCCGAACCGCCGCGCGTCCTCCACCACCGTCTGCGTGGCGAAGGCAGCGAGGAAGTACACCCCGGGCAGCTGCATCAGGGCGGTCATCTCCCTCGACCGCACGACGGCCTCGGCGATCAGACGCTCGAGCTCGTCGCGCCTCTCCAGGAAATGCTCGTAGTCCCTGACGAGCATCTCGAGCCGCTCCTTGATGAACCCGCCGATGTCCAGCTCCTTGATCATTTCGCGGATCGAGGCTGCCTTCGTCTCCCCCGCCTTGATGTCGAAGTCGAATCCGCAGCGGCAGCAGATGCTCCATATGCGGTTCGACGTGCGCGTTGTCTCCTTGACGGCGTCGCGGTAGGCGAACAAGATGTCCCTGTATTCGGCGTACTCCGGCGAAGGCGTCCAGACGAACTCCTTGATGTCGCCGTGGATGTACGCGTTCGCGAGCGTCCTGGCGTCGTTGATGTCGCAGACCTTGCGCTTGCGCTGCTTGTCGGCGATGACGTCCGACCTGACGACCTCGGCCCTGAATCCGATTTCGTCAAGCATGGCCTTAAGCAAGGCCGAGTTGGTGGACGCCTCGATGATGGTGATCGAGTCCAGCGGGACGTTCTCCTCGTAGTACTGCCTCAACTGGCGGATGTCGCAACGGGGATTCTCCTTGAGCTTAGTCGGATTCCATGGATCCGTGCCGTCCCATATAGAGATGGCCAGCTTCCTGGAATGGGCGTCCATGCCGACTACATGCTTCGTACGGCTGGTCGCCTTGGTCGATCCGGGCTTTCGCCCCTCTTGCATTTGTTCGTTCATTTTGTTACCCTATGGACTTGCTGGCACGTATTGAGGCAGACGGAGTGTGCCTGGGTGGCATACGATTATCCGGGGTCTTGCGCCCCAAGCAGGTGGCTTCCGTCGGCGCCCAAACAAAAAGGCGAGCGTGGGCCTTTCGGCTTGGCTCATCGTGTCGCCCGGGCGTCTCCCATGCGCGCTGCAAGTGGTTGCCCGCCACCTGCAGTCCGTATCATACCTCAATACGTGCCAGACTTGCAACCCCGGCTCGGTGCCTGTTGCTAGTCACAAGCAATATATTACCAACAAAAAATGAGGCCCTCATGATGGCTTACTGCTGCCTGCCTAGCCGCATAAAAAAGAGGCTGTTTCTGCAGCGCTAAGGGACAGAAGGGACAACAGGGACGGAAGGGACTGGCGGCGCAAGTTCCATGTCCGTTTTCTCCCTAATGTCCCTTGAGTCCCTTTCTGCGAGGGCGCTACCCCCAGCAACCATAATTTCTGAATTTCTTTTTTGCGAGTCAGCGCAGGGAGAAGACAGCAAGGAGAAAAAGGGGTGCGGGGGAAAGGAGGAGGGGAGGAAGAACCCCTTTGTGAATTTCGGGACAAAGGCTCTGCAAGCG
>JAGCFB010000047.1 GCA_017650345.1 Kiritimatiellia bacterium
GGCCTTTGTGTTCATGGCCAAACGCGGCGTCGCCAACTCCCAGGCTTTCAAGGAAGAACTCCAGTCAGATCACGCCCTGCCCCTGCGGATGGTCGTGGATGCGCCTTCAAACTGAATCACCATGTGCAACTTTCAAACTTTGCCTACTTGCGCTCCGGGCACGATTTTTGATAAAATATAATATCACTACCCATAGTGCGGACAGTTAACAAAGTGGTCGCTTACCACACTTCAGGCGCATGACGGGGGCAACCCAGTCACTTTCACAACGCATCTGAACAACCAAAAAGGCACGAAAATGAGCGCAGAACGCAAGGTATTCGGCAAGCTCCAGGGCATGGCCGAGACTCCACCGGACCTCATAGCAATCCAGACGAAGTCGTACGACGACTTCCTCCAGGCCGAAGTAGCTCCGGCGAAGCGCGAGGACAAGGGGCTCCAGGCGATCTTCAAGGAGATATTCCCGGTCCAGTCCTACGACGGACGCTACACGCTCGATTTCGTGAGCTACTCCCTGGCCGAGGCCAAGAAGGGCTATCTCGAGTCGCTCATCGACGGCGAGACCTACTGCCGTCCGCTCCACGCGACCTTCCGCCTCAAGGACGGCGAGGACGTGCGCGAGGAGGAGGTGTTCCTCGGCGACATGCCCGTCATGACGCCCGACGGCGCGTTCGTGATCAACGGCGCCGAGCGCGTGATCGTCTCGCAGCTGCACCGCTCGCCGGGCATCTCGACGGAGCGCCAGGTCCACGCCAACGGCCAGCCGCTCCTCTCCGTCCGCATCATCCCTGACCGCGGCAGCTGGATCGAGGTGATGTTCGACACGAACGACGTCATGTGGTGCTTCATGGACCAGCGCCGCCGCCGCAGGAAATTCTTCGCGACGACGCTCCTCAGGGCCTTCGGATACGGGTCCGACGAGCAGCTCATGAACCTCTTCTACGACTTCAAGAAGCTTCCGACGGACGTCAGGTACTCCGAGCGCGACCTTCGCATGCTCGTGATGAAGGACGACCTCGTCGATGCGGACTCCCAGGCCGTCATCGCGCGCCGCTACGACCCCGTGACGCCCGCGATGATGGAGCAGATCGCCGCGGCCGGGATCCCCGAGGTCGAGGTGGTTGACGTCTCCGTGGACAACGGCACGCTCATCAAGACGCTCCGCGAGGACGCGAAGGCGGGCATCCACAACGAGGAGGACGCGCTCAAGGAAATCTACAAGCGCATGCGTCCGGGCGACCCGCCCACGGCGACGAACTCCAAGCAGATGATCCACCGCCTCTTCTTCGAGCTCGCCCACTACGATCTCGGATATGTCGGCCGCCACAAGATCAACAAGAAGCTCGGCCTCGCCGGCAAGGTTGACGAGAACCTCCGCACGCTCCACGAGTCGGGCATCGACGTCATCGAGGCGATCCGCCTGCTGCTCAAGATCTACGTCGGCAAGGAGAACGTGGACGACATCGACCACCTCGGCAACCGCCGCATCCGCACGACGGGCGAGCTCCTGGAGAACCAGTGCCGCGTCGGCCTCGCCCGCACGGAGAGGCTCATCCGCGAGCGCATGACGATCCACGACTCCGCGTCGGGCGTCCTCTCGCCCAGCCGCCTCGTGAACTCCAAGACCTTCAGCGCGGTCGTCTCGGACTTCTTCGCGCGCTCGCAGCTCTCGCAGTTCATGGACCAGACGAACCCGCTCTCGGCCCTCGCGCACAAGCGCCGCCTCTCGGCCCTCGGCCCCGGCGGCCTCTCCCGCGAGCGCGCCGGCTTCGAGGTCCGCGACGTGCATCCCTCCCACTACGGGCGCATCTGCCCGATCGAGACGCCTGAAGGTCCGAACATCGGCCTCATCTCCTCGCTCGGCATCTACGCTAAGGTCAACCGCTTCGGCTTCATCGAGACGCCCTACCGCAAGGTCATCGGCGGGAAGGTGACGGACGAGATCGAGTACCTCCCGGCGGACACGGAGGAGCAGTTCGTGATCGCCCAGGCGAACGCGCCGCTCAACGCGGACCGCACCTTCGCCGAGGAGCGCGTCACCTGCCGCTTCCGCACCGAGTTCTGCGAGAAGCCCGCGCGCGAGGTCCAGTACATGGACGTCGCCCCGATGCAGGTCATCTCCATCGCGGCGGGCCTCATCCCGTTCCTCGAGCACGACGACGCGAACCGCGCGCTCATGGGCGCGAACATGATGCGCCAGGGCGTCCCGCTCATGCAGACGGAGCGTCCGTACGTCGGAACCGGCCTCGAGGGCGTCTCCGCCAAGGACAGCCGCGTCATCGTGACGGCCCTGGCGGACGGCGTCGTCGCGTACGTCTCGGCGGACTTCATCATGGTTACGAAGGACGGGCAGCTCCCGTCCGGCAAGGCGCAGTTCGAGCACAACCCCGACAAGGGCGTCTGGCGCTACGACCTCCAGAAGTTCCGCCGCTGCAACGCCGGAACGTGCTTCAATCAGAAGCCCATCGTCAAGAAGGGCCAGAAGGTCGCGTTCGGCGACTGCCTCGCGGACGGCCCGGCGACGGACCAGGGCGAGCTCGCCCTCGGCAAGAACCTCCTCGTCGCGTTCATGAGCTGGCGCGGATACAACTTCGAGGACGCCATCCTCATCAACGAGCGCATCGTCCGCGAGGACGTCCTCACGTCGCTCCACATCGACTTCTTCGAGTGCGGCGCGAGGGACACGAAGCTCGGCCCCGAGGAGATCACGCGCGACATCCCGAACCAGAGCGAGGAGGCCCTCAAGAACCTCGGCCCCGACGGCATCATCCGCGTCGGCGCGGAGGTCAAGCCGGGCGACATCCTCGTCGGCAAGGTCACGCCGAAGGGCGAGACCGAGCTCTCCCCGGAGGAGCGCCTCCTGAGGGCGATCTTCGGCGAGAAGGCGGCGGACGTCCGCGACACCTCGCTCACCGTCCCGCCCGGGACGACCGGCATCGTCATCGGCGTGCAGGTCTCCACGAGCCAGGACGTCGCGGCGCTCGACACGGACGACAAGTCGTCCAAGAAGGCGAAGAAGGACGCCGAGAAGAAGCGCAAGAACCAGCTCGCCAAGCTCGAGAAGGACGTCGTCGCGAAGCTCACCTCGGAGATCATGAACGAGAAGCTTCCCGTCGACATAACCGACTCCGAGACGGGCGACGTCATCATCCCCGCCAACAAGAAGATCAAGAAGTCCCAGCTCGCCGTCCTCGCCAAGGCGCACGCGCACTGGGACATGGACGAGGGTCCGGCCAAGGACCGCGTCCGCGCGATCATGGATCCGTTCGAGGACGAGTTCGCCGCGATCGAGGACGCCGCGGACGAGGCGGCGGACGGCGGGCTCTTCGGCGAGTTCTCCGGCGACGGGGAGGTCGTCAAGTCCGTGCGCGTCTTCCTGGTGGACAAGAAGAACCTCTCGGTCGGCGACAAGATGGCCGGCCGCCACGGAAACAAGGGCGTCGTCTCGCGCATCCTGCCGAGCTGCGACATGCCGTTCCTGCCGGACGGGCGTCCGGTGGACATCGTCCTCAACCCGCTGGGCGTGCCTTCCCGAATGAACCTCGGACAGCTGTTCGAGACGTACCTCGGGCTCGCCTGCCGCTACCTCGGCTTCCACGCCGCGACGCCCGTGTTCGACGGCGTCCAGGAGAGCGAGATCGACGACCTCCTCCGCAAGGCCCGCGAGGTCCAGGAGAAGGAGGAGGGCGCGCAGAGCTGGATCTGCCCCGAGGGCAAGACGGTCCTCTACGACGGACTCACCGGCGAGCCCTTCGAGCAGAAGGTCGTCGTGGGCGTCATCTACATGCTGAAGCTCCACCACCTCGTCACGGACAAGATCCACGCCCGCGCGGTCGGACCCTACTCGCTCGTCACGCAGCAGCCTCTGGGCGGCAAGGCCCAGCTCGGCGGACAGCGCATGGGCGAGATGGAGGTGTGGGCCCTCGAGGCGTACGGCGTGGCCTACGCGCTCCAGGAGCTCCTCACCGTCAAGTCGGACGACGTCAACGGACGCACCAGGATCTACGAGTCGATCGTCAAGGGCACCAACATCCTCGAGTCGGGGATGCCGGAGTCCTTCTCCGTGCTCATCCACGAGCTCCGCGGACTCTGCCTCGACACCCAGCTCCTGGGCGGCGAGATCGAGGCCAAGCGCAGCAAGGGCGAGTCGCAGGCGGCCGCCGCATCGACCCCGGCCCCGGCCGCGGCCGCGTCGGACGACCTACTCGCCGGCGCGCTCTCGCTCTGAGCAGTACGAACCGTCACGAAACTGAAATCTTCAAGGAAGCAGCAAAATGAACCCCTACAACACGTCTGACATCTTCGGCGGCTCGTTCAACGCATCCACGCACTACGACGCGATCAAGGTGCAGCTCGCCTCGCCCGAGACGATCCGCAGCTGGTCGCACGGCGAGGTCAAGAACCCCGAGACGATCAACTACCGCACGTACCGCCCGGAGAAGGACGGACTCTTCTGCGAGAAGATCTTCGGCCCGACGAAGGACTGGGAGTGCGCCTGCGGCAAGTACAAGCGCATCAAGAACAAGGGCATGGTCTGCGACCGCTGCGGCGTCGAGGTGACGCTCGCGTCCGTCCGCCGCCAGCGCATGGGCCACATCGAGCTCGCGGTCCCCGTGAGCCACATCTGGTTCTTCAAGTGCAGCCCCTCGCGCATGGGCCTCCTCCTCGACAAGACGACGAGCGAGCTCGAGCGCGTGCTCTACTACCAGGACTGGATGGTCATCGAGCCGGGCGACACCCCGCTCAAGGAGGGCCAGATCCTCACCGACCAGGAGTACGTTGACGCGCAGGAGAAGTACAGGGACGAGTTCCGCGCCGAGATGGGCGCCGAGGCCGTCCGCAAGCTCCTTCGCAAGGTCGATCTCGACGCGCTCATGGTCGAGCTCGAGGAGCAGATGGAGAACACCCGCTCCAAGCAGAACCGCAAGAAGATCGCCAAGCGCATGAAGGTCGTCGAGGGCTTCCGCGCGTCCAACTCGAAGCCCGAGTGGATGGTGCTGGACGTCCTCCCCG
This sequence comes from Kiritimatiellia bacterium, assembly GCA_017650345.1. GTDB lineage: Bacteria > Verrucomicrobiota > Kiritimatiellia > RFP12 > UBA1067 > UBA1067. Next base: position 5,014 of record JAGCFB010000047.1, read on the forward strand.
TCATCCCGCCGGAGCTCCGTCCGCTCGTCCCGCTCGAGGGCGGACGCTTCGCGACGAGCGACCTCAACGACCTCTACCGCCGCGTCATCAACCGCAACAACCGCCTCAGGAACCTGCTCGCGCTCAAGACGCCGGACGTCATCATCCGCAACGAGAAGCGCATGCTCCAGGAGGCCGTCGACGCGGTGTTCGACAACGGCCGCCACGGCCGCGCCGTGACCGGTCCCGGCAGCCGTCCGCTCAAGTCGCTCTCCGAGATTCTCAAGGGCAAGACGGGCCAC
>JAGCFB010000048.1 GCA_017650345.1 Kiritimatiellia bacterium
AGTACGCGGACGGCGAATGGTGCCTTCGCGCGAAGATCGACATGGCCTCGCCGAACATCCACTTCCGCGATCCCGTGATCTACCGCATCCGCCACGTCTCCCACTACCACCTCGGCGACAAGTGGTGCGTCTATCCGATGTACGACTTCGCGCACCCGATCGAGGACGCGCTAGAGGGCGTCACGCACTCCATGTGCACTCTCGAATTCGAGGTGCACCGTCCGCTCTACGACTGGGTTGTGGACCGCCTCGACGAGATGGGGATGCTTCCCGTGAGGAACGGCGTGAAGATACGCACGCAGCAGCGCGAGTTCGCGCGGCTCAACATCACCTACACGGTGATGTCCAAGCGGCTTCTCCTCCAGCTCGTCACCGAGGGCCACGTCGCTGGCTGGGACGACCCGCGCATGCCGACGGTGTGCGGAATGCGCCGCCGCGGCTACACGCCTGGCGCGATACGCGAGTTCTGCGAGCGCGTCGGCGTCTCCAAGGTGGAGAGCGAGAGCGATCCCGCGCTTCTGGAATGGTGCGTCAGGGAGGATCTCAACCAGACCGCCGCGCGCCGCATGTCCGTCCTCGATCCGGTCAAGGTCGTGATCGACAACTGGGAGGGCGGCGCCAGGGACGTGGAGCTTCCGAACAATCCGCTGGACGAGGGCGCCGGGACGAGGAGGATTCCGTTCGGCGGCGAGATATGGATCGACCGGGCGGACTTCATGGAGGTGCCGGAGAAGAAGTTCTTCCGCATGGCGCCGGGACAGGAGGTCCGCCTCCGCGGGGCCTGCATCTTCAAGTGCACGGGCTGCGTGAAGGACGCGACCGGCAGGGTCGGGGAGATTCACGGAACGTGGGATCCCGAGTCCTGGGGCGGGAACGCGGCGGACGGACGCAAGGTGAAGGGCACGATCCACTGGGTTGACTGCGCCACCGGCGTGAAGTCCGAGATCCGCCTCTACGACAGGCTCTTCACGGAGAAGGATCCGCTCAAGGACGGACCGTCCGAATTCCTCAAGTACATGAACCCGGATTCGCTCAAGGTCGTCCACGGCTACGTCGAGCCGCTGCTGGCGGACGCGGCGCCGGGCGAGCGCTTCCAGTTCGAGCGCACGGGGTACTTCGTCGCCGACGAACGCGACTCACGTCCGGGCGCTCCTGTCTTCAACCGCACGGTAACGCTGAAGGATTCGTACAAGCCCGCATGAGAAGGGTCGTCATAACCGGCATGGGGATAGTGAGCGCGCTGGGGCAGGACGTCCCGGGCGCGTTCGCGCGTCTGCGCAGGTTCGAGAACTGCGTACAGACCCTCCCCGACCTCGAGCGCTTCAAGGGCCTCAACAGCCACCTTGGATCGCTCGCCGGCTTCACGACTCCGCCTTCGTGGACGCGCAAGACCACGCGCTCGCTCGGACAGGTCGCCATGTACGCGCTCGCCGCGTCCGAGCAGGCCGTCGCCGACGCCGGCCTCACGCCGGAGCTGCTGGAGGGCGGACGCTGCGGCGTGGCCTACGGAAGCTGCTCCGGCTCGATCCAGGCGCACCTCGACCTCTTTTCGATGTTCTACTCCGACGAGGTGAAGAACGTCACCTCGAACACCTACATCAAGCTGATGCCTCAGACGACGGCGTGCAACCTGTCCGTCTTCTTCCGCACGCACGGGCGGCTCGTTCCGACAGGCACGGCCTGCACGTCGGGCTCGCTCGCCGTCGGAAACGCGGCGGAGCTGATCCGCTGGGGCGTCCAGGACGTGATGATCGCGGGCGGCGCGGAGGAGTTCTCGCCCACGCAGGTGGCGATCTTCGACACGCTCTACGCGACGTCGCTCAGGAACGGAGAACCGAAGCGGACGCCGGCCCCGTACGACGTCTCGCGCGACGGACTGGTCGTCGGCGAGGGCGCGGGGACGCTCATCCTGGAGGAGTACGGCCACGCCAAGGCGCGCGGCGCGAAGATCTACGCCGAGGTCGCGGGCTTCTGCGAGAACACGGACGGCACGCACGTCACGAACCCGAACGCCGAGACGATGTCCGCCTGCCTCGTGAATGCGCTTGCGGACGCCGGGATCGACGGCTCGGCGGTCGGCTGGGTGAACGGACACGGCACCGCGACGAAGGCGGGCGACCTGGCGGAGACGACGGCGACGCGCGCGGCGCTGGGGCGCGCCGTGCCGATCTCGTCGCTGAAGTCCTACATCGGGCACACCCTCGGCGCGTGCGGCGCGATCGAGGCGATCATGACGGTTCTCTGCATGAACGAGGGATGGGTGCATCCGACGGTCAACCTCGAGAACGTCGATCCGGCGTGCGCCGAGCTCGACTACGTCGCGGGCGAAGGTCGCGCCTGCGAGATGGAGTATGCGATGTCAAACAACTTCGCCTTCGGCGGAGTCAACACCTCGCTTGTGTTCAGGCGGGTCTGAAAAAAACAGAAAGGGGAGGAGACACATGAGGAAGGCAGCGATAGTGGCGCTCTTGGCGGCTATGTCCGGGTGCGCGTCCCAGGCGATGACGACGAACCGCGCGCGCAGCGTGCATCTCCAGTACGCTCCCGTGGCGGAGCGCGCGGTGGCGCTGAGGGGGTCCGTCACCGTCACGCAGACGCAGACGAACACCTACTTCGCGATAATAAACTGCGACCGCGCGTACTGCGGAATCCAGGACCTCGGCGCGCGCGGCAGGATATTCATATTCTCCGTGTGGGAGCCGGACAACGGGTTCGACCTGAACGCGCGGCAGGATCAGGTGGCGGAGGATGTCCGCGCCAAGATACTCTATGTCGGAACCGACACCAAGGCGTCCCGCTTCGGCGGCGAGGGGACAGGCGCGAAGACGATCACTGAGATCGGCTGGAAGGAGGGCGAGACCGTCACGGCGATGATCGAGGCGGAGCCGGACGGGGCCGACAGGACCGCCTTCACGTGCATAATCAGGCAGGGCGAGAACGGACCGGTGCGGAAGATCGCGACGATTTCGACGATCGGCAGGATGACGTCGATCGGCAGTCCGTTCGCGTCCTTCGTCGAGGACTTCTGGCGGAGGCCTCCTAGCTCCAGCCTCGTGCGGCGCGCCGTGTTCAGCGGCTTCGCTTCGCGGTCCGAGGGCTCAGCAGAGTGGATTCCCGTCACGCGGGCGAAGTTCTCGGCGGACGACCTGCAGGTCATGACGATAGACGCCGGCAAGGTCGGACCCGGCGCCTACTTCCTCCAGACCGGCGGCGACACGAAGAACGAGCACGCGCCGCTCTGGAGCATAATCGAGTGAAGGCCTGGGTCCAGCGCGTCCTGGAGGCGTCCGTCGCCATCGACGGCGAGACGGTCGCCTCCATCGGAAAGGGCCTTCTGGTCCTTTTCGGCGTGACGCACGGCGACACGGAGGACATGTGCGCGCGCCTTGCGGAGCGGACGGTCAAGCTGCGGATATTCGAGGACGATGAAGGGCGCACCAACAGGTCGCTCGAGGACGTCGGCGGATCGATCATAGTGGTCTCGCAGTTCACGCTGTACGCGGACACGAAGCACGGGCACCGGCCCGGCTTCTCGGAGGCGGCGCGCCCGGAAGTGGCGATTCCCGTTTACGAGCGCTACGTCGCGGAGCTGCGCGCGCGGCTCGGCGCGGACCGCGTCGGCACGGGGCGCTTCGGCGCGGACATGAAGGTCTCGCTGGTCAACGACGGACCGTTTTCCGTCGAGCTTTGAGACATATCGGACGATTTTTGGTAAAATATACAACTATGAAAACTTACGAATGGCGTTGGTTCACGGCCGGGCGCATGCCGCAGGTCAAGTTCGAGAACGGCGACGATATCGCCAACCTTGCGCAGCTGGACAGGAAGCACTGGCTCGCGATCTCCATGCCCACGACGGGCGTGCGTTTCGATTTGAGGATGCTTCAGCTCATGGACACGGACGGCGACGGCAGGATCCGCACGCCGGAGGTCCTCGCGGCGGTGGAGTTCCTGAAGTCCAGGGACGTCAACCTCGACGAGCTCTTCAATACCTCCGAGGAGGACGAGAAGCGCCTTGCGGACGTCCTGGCGCGGCAGTCGGACCTCGCGAAGGTCGAGCCTGGCGAGGAGGACAAGAAGGCGATGTCCGAATGGGAGGCGAAGGGCAAGGCGCCCGAGGTCGCCTTCCTTGGCGAAGGCACGGCGGCCGCCGAGTCCGCGCTCGCCGCGGTGGAGTCCGTGATCGACGCGTTCTTCACCCCGCCTGAGGACATGCCGCTCGTGACGGAGGATCCCGACAAGACGCTTCCACTGCGCGACCACCTCAACCCGAAGCACCTCGAGGCGATCCTCGACTTCGCGGAGAAGTGCGTGAAGCCGGTCCTCGGCGACGTCGCGGCGCTCGACAGGCTCGGATGGAAGAAGGTGAAGTCCGCCTTCGCGCCGTACCGCGTGTGGTCCGCCTCGAAGCCCGTCATGAACGCGGGCGTGAAGGGCGAGCTCGAGAACGAGGAGCGCGTGCTGAGGTACAAGCTGCACCTGCTCGAGTTCCTCGAGAACTACGTCAACATGAAGAGGCTCTACTCCGAGGACGACCTCGCTGTGTTCCAGACGGGCACGCTCCGCATCGACGCGAAGGAGATGAACCTCTGCTTCCACGTCGAGAGCGAGGCCGCGCACAGCGCGCTCGCCGAGAAGTCCAACTGCTGCGTCATCTACCTCAAGCTTTCCCGTCCGTCCGAGGGCGCGACGCGCTTGATCTGCGCGGTCGTCACGGCCGGCGCGGTCGCGCAGCTGTACGTCGGCAGGAACGGCGTGTTCTACGACCGCGACGGCAAGGACTGGGAGGCCGTCGTCACCAAGGTCGTCGAGAACCAGGTCTCGCTCCTCGAGGCGTTCTGGGCTCCGTGGCGCAAGCTCGGCGAGGGGATCGCCGCCGGGGTCAAGAAGTTCCTCGGCGACAAGCAGGCCGCCGCGCAGAAGAGCGTCGAGGCCGGCACGCAGAGCGCGCAGGCGGGCGGCGCGGCAATGGCGTCCAGCGTCGCCGCGGTCGGCATCGGAGTCGGCATGATGGGCACCGCGGTCGCCGCGGTCGCGGCGGCCGTCAAGGGCATGGGCGCGGTGCAGATCGTTCTCGCGATCGCCGCGATCATCCTCGTAGTCTCGCTCCCGAGCGTGATCCTCACGTGGTTCAAGCTCCGCAGGCGCGACATCGGCGCGATACTCAACGCGAGCGGTTGGGCGGTGAACCGTCCGATGCGCTTCTCCATGAAGCGCGCGCGCGCCTTCACGAAGTGCGCCTGCAATCCGCTCTTCTGGCGCTGGGTCGCCGCGATCGTCGTGGTCGCCGTGCTCTGCATCGGCGGATACGCCGCGTACCGCTGCCGCTGCTGCGGCGAGGAGTCCGCATGCGAGGCGGTTCCTGTCGAGGCGTGCGAGCCGGAACAGGCCGAGGCGTGCGAGGCGGCGCCGGCGGAGGCGCCCGCGGCGGAGGCCGCTCCCGCACCGGCCGAGGCGAACTAAGGGACAGGCAATGGCAGAAGAACAGCAGGGCGTCGGAAACTACAACGCCGAGAACATCCAGGTCCTCGAGGGGATGGAGGCGGTGCGCAAGCGCCCCGCCATGTACATCGGCGACACGGGCGAGCGCGGATACCACCATCTAGTCTATGAGGTGGTGGACAACTCGATCGACGAGGCGCTTGCGGGCTACTGCTCGATGATCGACGTGATCGTCAACGCGGACGGCTCGCTGACCGTGCAGGACAACGGACGCGGCATCCCGGTCGATATGCATCCGACGCAGCACAAGCCCGCCATCGAGGTGGTGCTCACGGTGCTCCACGCCGGCGGCAAGTTCGACGGGTCCAACTACAAGGTCTCTGGCGGACTCCACGGCGTCGGCGTGAGCTGCGTCAACGCGCTTTCGGACTGGATGAAGGTCGAGGTCAAGCGCGGCGGGAAGGTGCACCGCATCGAGTTCTCGCGCGGACACGTCACGAAGCCGCTGGAGGTCGTCGGCGAGTGCGGCGATGAGACCGGCACGCGCGTTACGTTCTTCCCCGACCACACGATCTTCAGCTGCCGCGCGTTCAAGTGGGAGATCCTCTGCGCCCGCCTCAGGGAGCTTGCGTTCCTCAACAAGGGCGTCACGATCCACTTCCGCGACGACGAGGGCGAGGCGCATCACGAGGACACCTTCCACTACGACGGCGGCATCGACGAGTTCGTCGGCTACCTCAACACCAACAAGAAGTCCATATCCCCCGTGATCCATTTCGAGGGGCAGAAGGAGGGCACGACCGGCATGGTGCAGGCCGAGGTGTCGCTGCAGTACACGGACAGCTACTCGACCATCGAGCAGACGTACTGCAACAACATCCACACCGTCGAGGGCGGCACCCACCTCTCCGGCTTCCGCCGCGCGCTCACCTCCACGATCAAGAGCTACGGCGAGGCGAACAAGCTCATCAAGGAGAAGGAGTTCGCGACGCTGACCGGCGACGACATGCGCGAAGGCCTCACGGTCATCGTCAGCGTCAAGGTTCCGCAGCCTCAGTTCGAGGGACAGACGAAGACCAAGCTCGGCAACGGCGAGGTTGACGGCATCGTCGCGGGCATCGTGAGCGACAAACTGATGACGTTCTTCGAGGAGAACCCGTCCGTCGCAAAGATAGTCATCGAGAAGACGCTCCTCGCCGCCCGCGCACGCGAGGCCGCGCGCGCCGCGCGCGAATCGACGCGCAGAAAGGGCGTGATGGACGGACTCTCGCTCCCCGGCAAGTTGCGCGACTGCTCCGAGCGCGATCCGTCCAAGACCGAGCTCTACCTCGTCGAGGGCGACTCCGCCGGCGGCTCCGCCCAGACGGGGCGCGACCGCGCGACGCAGGCCATCCTGCCGCTTCGCGGAAAGATCCTGAACGTCGAGAAGGCCAGGATCGACCGCATCCTCGCGAACCAGGAGATCCGCACCATGATCACTGCGATAGGGTGCGGATACGCGGAGGAGTGGGACGTCTCCAAGGCGCGCTACCACAAGATCGTCATAATGACCGATGCGGACGTCGATGGCGCGCACATCAGGACGCTCCTGCTGACGTTCTTCTACCGCAAGATGCCGGAGCTGATCGAGAAGGGTTACGTCTATCTCGCCCAGCCGCCGCTCTACAAGGTGGAGCGCAAGAAGAAGGTCGAGTACGTCCTTACGGACGGGGAGCTTACGCAGAAGCTGCTGACGCTCGGACTCGACGACTTCGAGGTGAAGGGCAAGGACGGGCAGCCGATGGACAAGGAGCGGGCGAAGGAGCTGATGACGCTCCTCGCCGAGATCGAGGCGACGTCCAAGCTCGTCGAGGAGCGCGGATTCAGCCCCGAGGCCCTCGTCAAGGACGAGTCGGCGCAGGGCTCCGGCGCGTCCATGCTCAAGAAGGAGTTCCAGTCGCTGTCCGCCTACGGCTACGGACCCGAGGACTGGTTCGGAGGTCCGCTCCCCAAGCTCCTGGACGACGTGCGCGCGCACGGCAAGGTGGGTCTTTCCATCTACCGCTTCAAGGGCCTTGGCGAAATGGACGCGGACGAGCTGTACGACACGACGATGAACCCGGCGAAGCGCAGGATGCTTCGCGTGAAGCTCTCGGACGCCGTGGCCGCCGACCAGATGTTCTCGCTCCTCATGGGCGACGAGGTCGAGCCGAGGCGCAAGTTCATCGAGGACAACGCGCTGAACGTCCGCAATCTGGACTTCTGACGCATATGCGCGCAGCATCCATAGCCGCCGCCATCCTGGCCGCCGCTGTCGCGGCGTCCGCGGGGGCGGCGTTCATCCCCAAGATGCCGGACTTCGTGCGCGGGGCGGACGTGAGCAGCATCACGGAGATGGAGAAGCGCGGCGACCGCGTGTCGTCCGCGCTCGGCGTCGAGGCGGACGGGTTCCGCATCATGAGGGAGTTCGGCGTCGAGGCTGTCCGCCTGGACGTCCTGGTCAATCCGTCCGGCGACGGATGGTGCGCCGCGCGCGACACGCTGGACAAGGCGACGCGCGCGCGGATGGCGGGGCTCCAGGTGATGCTGGCCTTCCACTACAGCGACGTTTACGCGACGGCGGAAAGGCAGGAGATCCCCGGCGTGTGGTCGAACCTGGACGCCGCAGGGCTATCCCGAGCTGTTTACATGCACACGGCGCAGGTCCTTGCCCTGATGAAGCGCAACCACATCGTCCCGCTCTGGGTGCAGGTCGGCAACGCGGTGAACGACGGATTCCTATGGCCGGCCGCGAGGATGAGCGAGAATCCGAAGGTCTTCGCGGACGTCTTCGAGTCCGGCTACAAGGCGGTGAAGGCCGTATTCCCAAAGACCGCGGTGCTGATCCATTTCGACCGCGGACACGACTTCGGACTCTTCGACAGGAACCTTTCGCTTCTGCGGAAGCACCATGTGCCGTGGGACGTCGCCGCGTGCTCCGTGTTCCCGTCGAAGTGCAGGGAGGAGCGTCCGGACGCGGACAAGCTTCTCATGGACATTCTGGACGTCCTCAAGAAGGTCGGCTACGACTTCAACTGCGACACGATGATCGCAGAGCTCGGACTCGAGTGTTCTCCCGAGACGTACACGGAGAGCAGGCGGCGGCTCACGGCGCTCCTCTTCGAGGCGTCGAAGGTCCGCCGCTGCCGCGGCGTCTTCTACTACGAGCCGATGCTGCGCAAGGGGGACGCCGGCAATCCGCTCGGCGCGTTCGACGGAAGGGGCTTCCCCACGCCGATCATGGAGGGCTTCCGCCCCGTTTACAGGAACTTCTGACCTTCGGTTCTTCAATCCTGTTGCGCTTCAATACATCGGCTTTTCGGTTTTTTCAACTTTTTTAAATTACCCCCTTGTCAGGTCACCGTAATTTTTGATACAATATGCACTCGTTCGCCCGAAAGGCTCCGAACGCTCGATCTTTGAAAAGAGATGCTTGAGGCATGTCTCTACGGTTCGGCATGGCCGAACATTCGGAAGGGACATGGAACACAAAAATGATATGTTTGTGTGGAGCGAAACTCAAATTCTTTTTCTGAGAGTTTGATTCTGGCTCAGAACGAACGCTGGTAGCGTGGATTAGGCATGCAAGTCGAACGGGATCGTCTGGATAGCAATATTCGGGCGTGAGAGTGGCGGATTGGGGAGGAACACGTGAGCAACCTG
>JAGCFB010000049.1 GCA_017650345.1 Kiritimatiellia bacterium
ATGGACCGTCAGCGGTCTCGGCGTGTTCACCGCATACGTCAACGGACGCGAGATCGGAGCCGACAACGCCCTCAAGCCAGGCTTCACCGACAGGGAGAAGCGCCGCAACTCGTTCTCCTACGACGCGCTCCCGTCTCTTCGCCGCCGCGCGGGCGAAGAGAACGTCCTCTCCGCCGTGGTGGCGAGCGGATGGTGGAGCGACAACATAATCGGCCGCGTCCGCGGCAGGGAGAACGCCTTCTGGGGCTCGCTCAGGATCACCTACGCCGACGGAACCTCCGAAACGGTCGAGACGGACGCTTCGTGGCTCGGACAGCGCCTCGGCGCTGTCCACTGGGCCGGGATATGGGAAGGTGAGTGGTACGACGCGAGAGACGAGATCGACATGTCAAAGGCGTCCACGTTCGCCGGGTGGCCGAACGTCGCCGTGAACACCGAGTTCAAGGGCATCCTCGAACCGGCACCCGAAGGCGCGAAGGTCTACAGGCGCGCTCCGCTCAAGCCGGTCGCCGCATACGTCTGGAACGTCGTCGAGGGCGCGGACATGTCGGCCGCGGACGCGAAGCAGCGCAGGCACGGACGCGTCGTCGCGCGCAAGTGCCGTTTCCCCGTCCGCCTCGAAAAGGGGGAGACGCTCGTCGTCGACTTCGGACAGAACGCCGCGGCCGTGCCGCGCTTCTCGGTGGAAGGCGAACGCGGGACGGTGTTCAGGTACCGCATGGCCGAAATGCTCAACGACGGAAACGGCGCGGTCTCGCGCGGATGCGACGGGCCCGAGGGAAGCGTGTACCTTGCGAACCTGCGCGGCGCCGCGATCGCACAGGGGTATGTCCTCAAGGGCGGGCGCGAGACGTACATGCCGCGCCACACCTTCTTCGGATTCCGCTACTTTAGCGTGAAGGCCGAAGCGCCGGTGAAAGTGCTGCGGGTCCAGTCCGTCCCCGTCACGTCGGTAGGGGAGGACTTCGAGCGCGGCAGCCTATCCGTCGGCGACAGGAGCGTGGACCGGCTTGCGAAGAATGCGTACTGGGGAATGCTCTCGAACTACCTCAGCGTGCCGACGGACTGTCCGCAGCGCACCGAGCGGCTCGGCTGGACGGCCGACACGCAGGTGTTCGCGAAGACGGCGGGCTACTTCGCCGACACGCGGTCGTTCTTCCGCAAATGGATGCGCGACGTGCGCGACGCGCAGGAGCCCAACGGCTACTTCCCGGACGTCGCGCCGAGGGGCGCGTTCTGGGGCTACGGGCAGGCGGCGTGGAGCGACGCGGGAGTCGTGGTTCCGTACCGCGTCTGGAGACAGTACGCCGACGAGGAGATCGTCCGCGAGAACTGGGACGCCATGATGCGCTACATGAAGACGATCGACGCGGCGGACTACACGATGGGCCGCGGCGGCTGGGTGCTCGCGGACTGGCTCAGCTTCGAAAGGCTCTCGGCGAACCAGAACACGAACTGGCGCAACGGCACGTGCACGATGGAGCACCTCGACTACCAGAACTTCCTGAACGCCTGCTACATGGTCTGGGACTGCCGCATGATGTCCGAAATGTCGGCCGTCGCGGCGAAGGACAAGGCGGACGAGAAGGAGCTCGTCTCGTATTTCGGCGCTCTCGAGCGCCGCACGCGCGAGCGAATCGGGAAGCGGTGGCTCAAGGAGGACGGCTCGCTCTCCGCCATGTTCGACGGCATGCAGACGCCGCGCCTCATGGCGCTCAAGATCGGCATCGGCGACGTCAAGTGCCACGCGAAGGAACTCGTCGAGATCATACACGCCAACGGCGACCGCCTCTCGACCGGATTCGTCGGAACGGCCGAGCTGTGCGATGTCCTCTCCGAGATCGGCGAGGGCAGGCTCGCCTGGACGCTTCTTCTCCAGCATGAATTCCCGAGCTGGCTCTATTCCGTCGACCAGGGCGCGACGACGGTGTGGGAGCGCTGGAACGGCTACACTAAGGCGGACGGTTTCGGCGACGTCGGCATGAACAGCTTCAACCACTACGCCTACGGATGCGTCGTCGGATGGATCTTCGAGCACGCTGCCGGAATCTCCCCCGGCGACGAGCCGGGATACGAGAAGTTCAAGCTCGCTCCGAATCCTGACAGGCGCGCAAAGTCGCTCAAGGCGACCTACCGCACCGACAAGGGCGAAATAGTCTCGGACTGGCGCTACGACGGCGGCAGGTGCGTATGGCGCTTCACGATCCCCAAGGGGACGCAGGCAGAGGTCACGGTGCCGGGAAGAGCGCCCCGGACGATGGGGCCGGGCAGCTATGTCGAGCGTTTCTGAGTGTCATCCGAAGGAATTTTCACGATTCGCCCCCAAATGGGGGGATGCATATATTGCCTGCGTTTCTTGAAAATCCTACAATTACCGCATCAGCGAAGCGGAAGGTGGATGAATGAACCGAAAGGCGCGGAGCGAAGACGCCAGGACAGAGGAAACAGTCAACATTGAATTCAGAACAAGGATGGAAACAACAATGAAAACGACAATTCTAAAGACGGCTCTCGCCGCGGTCGCGATCGCGGCGGCGCTCGGAGCGAAGGCCGACGAGGCCTACGTGATGGCGTACCACAAGGACTGCGACCACTCCCTGCATCTCGCGGTCTCGGACGACGGACGCGCCTGGCGCGCCGTCAACGGCGACCGTCCGGTAGTCGACGGACGCGCGGTTGCCCTTCAGAAGGGCATCCGCGACCCGCACATCGTCCGCGCCCCTGACGGGACGTTCCTCGTGGCCGCGACCGATCTCCACGTCTTCGCTTTACGCGACGGACTGCGCGAAACGGAGTGGGAGCGCGACCGCCGCCGCTACGACTGGGGCAACAACCGCGCGCTCGTGCTCCTGAAGAGCCGCGACCTCATCGAGTGGACTCACGTCAACCTCGACCTCACGAAGATTGCGGGCGACTCGCCGATGAAGGACGTCCACGGCAACGCCATACCCTGGAGCGAGCTCGCGTGCGCCTGGGCACCCGAGGCCGTCTGGGACGACGAGACGGGGAGCTTCCTCCTCCACTTCACCTGCCGTTTCGCCGGTCCGACGCGCAACGTCATCTACGCCGCGCACCTCAACGCCGACATGACGGGCTTCGCTGAGGCGCCGTTCGAGTTCTTCACCGCGCCCAAGGACGAGAGGGGCTTCCCGCGCTACAACGTCATCGACTCGGACATCGTCCGCGACGACGACGGCGTGTACCACTTCTTCTACGTCAGCCACGAGCGCGGCAGGGGCGGAATCTTCGAGCGCGTCTCGAAGAGCCTGAAGGGTCCGTTCGAGGAGGCCGGCACGTATCCCGACCCCGAGCGCAAGGCGCACGAGGCGCCGAGCTGCTGGCGGCGCGCGGACGGGATGTGGGTTCTCATGTACGACTGCTTCGGACTGAACCCGCACGACTTCGGCTTCGTCGAGACGCCCGACTTCAAGACGTGGCGGCACATCGGCTATTTCGGCGACGGAGAGCTGAAGCGCGAAGGCTTCTCGGAGCAGAAGCACGGCGCGGTCGTGAAGGTTCCGGCGGAGATCGCCCACAGCCTCGAGGCGCACTTCGCAGCGCGTCCCGCTAAGGTCGCCGCGACGGTCGAGTTCCTCTCCGACAGGATCGTCCACGTCGTCCGCAAGGCGCCCGGCGCGCCGGAGGTAAAGCGCTATCCCGTCGTCACCATGAAGGCGAAGGACGCAACGAGCCCGAAGGTCGTCGTCGAGCGCGACGAGAAGACGGGGCTTCTCACTTTCAAGCGTCCGAACGGCGAGGTTCTCCTCTCCGAGAAGGCCGCCGATGGGCTTGAGCAGATGTGGCAGCTCGACGCGTACGAGGCGGTGTACGGACTCGGCATCTGGCAGGACCGCGACATCGACCGCCGCGGGAAGAAGCGCCGCATGATACAGTCGAACACCGAGGACTTCATTCCGTTCTGGCAGTCGTCGAAGGGCTACGGCGTGTACTGGGACAACGCCTCGCCGACGACTTACGAGGACACGGTCAACGGACTCAGGATGGCGAGCGAGTCGGGCGAGGGGATCGACTACTACGTCCTTCTCGGCGACAGCGCGGACGGCGTGAACCGCCTCATGCGCGAGCTCACGGGTCGGGTTCCGCTGCTCCCGAAGTGGA